>JAFLUN010000022.1 GCA_022508785.1 Oscillospiraceae bacterium | reverse complement strand
GGGGATAGAAAAATGGCAGACAAAATAGGAGCGTACAGACAGGATATACTCGAATATGCCAAAATGCAGTATCATACTGAGCCGGAATATTTGTGGATGAGGTATCCAAATTATGCGGTGTTGCGCCATTCCGACAACAAAAAGTGGTACGCTATAATAATGGATGTGAAAAGAGATAAGCTCGGTCTGCAAGGAAATGAAAAAACAGATATTCTCAGCATTAAGTGCGATCCGCTTATGATTGGCTCTTTAATTAGCGAAGACGGTATTTTGCCGTCATATCATATGAGTAAGGCCAATTGGATTACGGTTCTGCTTGACGGTTCGGTAGATAAGACACAAGTGTTTGGACTTTTACAAATGAGCTATGAGCTGACTAAAGCCAAACAAAAGAAAAGGCCGCGGCGGACACAGCCAAAGGAATGGATAGTTCCGGCAAATCCGAAATATTACGACATAGAAAGCGCTTTTGAAAAAGACGACACGATACTTTGGAAGCAAAGCAGCAGTATTTTGGTTGGCGATACCGTTTATATCTATATGGCGGCGCCCGTTTCCGCTATTCTCTATCAATGCAAGGCGGTTGAAGTCAATATACCGTATGATTACGACAGCGATGAGCTCAGTATTCATAAGGCGATGAAAATTAAGCTGACGCACCGCTTTGAAAAGGATGAACTCAGCTTCAAAAAGCTGAATGAATACGGCATTTTTGCAGTAAGGGGCCCACGGGGCGTGCCGAACAGTCTAAGTCACGAAATAAAAAGACTTTGCAACGTGGATGAATTATGAAAATGACAAGAGATTTTAAGGGGAAAAGCCTGCTGTCCTTCCCGGAAAATTATACGGTAGTTGATATTGAGACAACGGGACTTTCGCCTGACAGCTGTGAGATAATCGAAATTTCCGCTATTAAATATGTAAACTTTGAGAAGGTTAGCAGTTTTTCAACGCTTATAAAGCCTCAAAACAGAATAAGCTATTTTATCACGAAGCTTACAGGTATAACTAATGATATGGTGAAAGATGCGCCTGATATTTCAACGGCGATACTTGATTTTCAAGGTTACATAGGCAAAGATATTTTAATGGGCTATAACGTGAATTTTGACATAAATTTCCTGTATGATAATTTGATGAGATGCCACAATATCCCCCTTACAAACGATTTTGTAGACGTTCTGCGGTTCGCAAGAAAGGCTTTGCCGGATTTAAAGAACCGAAGTCAAACAACGGTTGCTGAATATTACGGGATTTCTGCGTTTGGCGCGCACCGAGCAGAAAGGGACTGCGAAATCTGTAACGCTTGCTATTTGAAATTAAAAGAGGAAAACATTTTTGCGTCTGTTTAAGTAAATTACGGCAAAACTGCGTTTTGGAAATATATAAATAGGAGAACAAAAATGGAAAAAGTTATACTGTTTTATTTATCAGACTGCCCGTACTGCCACTATGCAAAGCGTGCGGTGAAGGAACTGAAAGAAGAAAATAATGCGTACGGCGAAATCGACATAGAGTGGGTTGAGGAAAGCCAAAAGCCCGAAATCTCGGCGCAGTACGATTACTATTATGTTCCCACTATTTTCTACGGTAAAGAAAAGCTGTATGAGGCGCACCCGTCGGAGGATTACGCCGCTTGCAAGAAGAACATAAAAACCGCATTGGACAATATTCTTAAAAAGAACAAAAATTGACAAGAAAAAAGGTCATTCACATTCTTGTGAATGGCCTTTTAATAATGTATTCATATGAGCAATAGCTTAATCAGCTTTTCCTCTGTAATAAAGGTCAAGGTAAATTACGTCAAATGCGTCAATTACACCGTCGCCGTTCATATCCGCCGCCGCAAATTGAGCCTTGTCGGTGTATTCTGCTCTGTTGTGCATTGCAATATCACGGACAATTTCGTAGTCAGTTGAATCTACTGTATTCGTTTTGTTAACGTCACCGCGGCGAACAATCATATAAGTTCTTGAAATAGGACTGGTTACGGTAACTGTTCCGCCGGTGGTTGTACCCGAAACGCTCGCTTTATTTGTTGAGGGAGCATTGCCTGCAAAACGGGAATATGTGCAAATAATCTGCTGATTTGCTATTGCATCTTTAGAAATAAACATAAGGCTTCTTGTATTGTCAAATGTGGCGTTAGAATTCCACATAGGGATAACGCCTGTGTAGCTTTGCTGAGATAAGGCGGGATATGTCAAAGTAAAATCGGAATTTTTAAAATGAGTTCCCGTGTTAATGTGATCTCCTGCCGCTTCTGTACCGTTGCCGAACTTTGTTTTTTCGAAAACAGCATTGATGCTCTCGCTGCCTACAAGGAAATAATCATAGAAAATATCATTGTCATTGTCAGTTTGGTCGTCCCATGTTACGTCCATTCCGTACCATTTGCCGTCTTCCATTTGAACATAGTTCCATTCGTGAGCTCCGCCTTTGCCCGTACCGACAACGATAATACAGGGTATGTTTTCTCTGTCGCAAAGAAGCTTCATAGCCTCAGCGTAACCCTCGCAAACAGCCTGACCCTTGAGGAATACTCCTGTGGGCTGGTGCGCCATAGGCACGTTTAAGGTATATGTTGTCATATTGCAGATGCTGTCATGAATGGATTTTAGCTTATCGTAACGGGTACTGCCTGCAACATCAAAGTTTTCAACAGCATCTAAAAGCCTTGAGTAACAGCTTTTTACAACATCCCAATCTGCATAGCTGGAAGTATCAATTGTGAGCGACAAGTCAATACTTGAAATTTTTTTATGTGTCGAATCACCGGTAATACCGGAATATCTGTAGCTCATTCCGTATCCGGTGAGCCAGAAGAACTCCGGATAATCGTCTATTACGGCGGAGAGCGCTCCGACAACCGTCAACGCAATTCTTTCACGCATTTTTTCCTCTTCAACAATAAAAGGATTTGATGCAAATGAGATGCTTATTGCCGAAACTTGAGCTGTTGTTCCGTTACTGTATGATGCAGTGGTTATTTGACCTAAAAGTCCGCCTTTATATTCGACTATTGCATCGTAAACGATCTTTTGATATTCGTCTAAAAAATTTCCGAAAGCGTAGCAACCGCCAACATTTGAATAAAAGCAGTTCGATTGAAAAATTTCGTCGGCCTTTTCCGGAAAATAATATTCATCCTCTAAAGCTTCTACCCAAACCGTTTCACTTGTCTGTTCAAACGCATAAGCAGACGGGAAAATTGCCAAAGATGCTACAAGAATAAAAAAAGAAAGTAAAACGCAGAAAAATTTTCTCATTATAATATCACTTCGATAAGATTATTTTTGCTCAAGGAATGACGAAAGCTCATCCATAAATGCGTTAACGTCTTTAAAATGCTTATAAACGGAAGCAAAACGAACGTATGCAACCTCGTCAATTGCCTTGAGCTTTTCCATTACAAGCTCGCCGATTTTAACGCTTGAAATCTCACGGTCAAGAGAGTTTTGAAGAGAAACTTCAATTTCATTGACGGCATTTTCAATAGTCTCCATTGAAACCTGGCGCTTTTCACAGGCACGCATTATTCCGTGCATGAGCTTGTCGCGGTCAAATGCTTCACGGGATTTATCTTTTTTGACAACCAAAATCGGAACACTTTCAATTATTTCATAAGTCGTAAATCTCTTTGCGCAGTTTATGCACTCTCTGCGCCTGCGGATTCTTTCGCCTTCATCAGTAGGGCGGGAATCAATAACCTTGCTTTCTTCGTATCCGCAAAACGGACATTTCATAAAATCACATCCAATCAGTTAATAAAAATCTATTCAAATAGATTTCTGTTTATTTTAACATATTTTAAATATAATTGTAAAGTTTTTATGTTGAATTTTTATTAGTAAACGCTGTAAGACAAGGTAAATATTAACAAGTTGTGAATTTTGAAAAACATATTGACTATTGGTCATTTTGTGATATACTTATATTTAGTTTAAGATACTTCTTACTGTGCGAGGTGATTATGTGGATAAAATAACGAAGAAAAAAAGCGAAAAATATGTCAGAATTATTGATTCTGCCTTTGAGTTATTTGAAAAGCGTGACCCGCACATTGTGTCAATAGATGATATAGTAAAATCGGCAGGCATTGCAAAGGGTACGTTTTATCTTTATTTTCACGATAAGCACGATTTGGTTTCAAAGCTCATTTTGTATAAGGCGGAAAAATATATCAACGAAATAAGCTTTGAGAAAAAAGAAATAGTGAACGACGCGGAGTTTTGTGAAAACCTAAAGTCTTATATTGAATATCTTTGCACTTTTCTTGAAAAGAACAGAACGTTAACCTTGCTGGTAGATAAGAACATTAACGTTTGTGTTAATGCAATCGTTGAATCAACAGACAGTCCGCTGTTCGACTTGTACAAAGAGATAGAGAAATATTTAAAAAAGTGCGGTATTGAGGAGAAGGCTTTTACCGTCAGATTTTATTTGTACGTTGAGCTCATTGTTTCCGCGTGCTGTAACGCAATTTTGAGGGAGCATCCGTATGGGCTCAGTGAAGTGAAATACAATTTATATGAAATTATATTAAACGGTATCGCAGGAGAAAAAACAGCAGAGAGGGTATGTGTATGATTAAAAAGTTAGCATTATGGGAAACAAAGCATCCCAAAACGGTAATTATAATAGCGATGATATTGATTATCCCGTCGGTGTTAGGCTTTGCTTTTACGAGAGTAAATTATGACATGATGTCTTATCTTCCCGACACGCTCGAATCCGTTCAGGGAGAACAGGTGCTTGACGAAACCTTTAAGAATGCAGGTATGTCGATGATTATTGTGGACAGCATGCCGTCAAAATACACCGCAGAGCTGAAATCGGAAATAGAAAAAATTGACGGTGTAGCAACGGTTTTTTGGACTGACACTCTTGCCGACATATCAATTCCTATGGAAATTATGCCCGATATGCTGACTGATATTTTTTACAGTCAGGACGGCACAAAAACTATGATGCTGGTGCAGTACACTGAAACAGGTTCATCGGACAAAACCCTTGATGCAATTTCATCCATTAAAAAAATAATGAATGAGAAGGTGCTGATCAGCGGCTTTACTGCAATTTCCGAAGATATAAGAGATATAAGCGAAAAGCAAGCGCCTCTTTACGTTGGCTTCGCAGTACTTTTGGCATTCGTTGCAATGACCATTATGATGGAATCTTGGCTGCTCCCGTTTGTTGTTTTGTCATCCCTTGGAATTGCGATTATATACAATATGGGAACGAACATCTTTATGGGAGAAATTTCCTTCATAACGCAAACTATGGCGGCAATTCTTCAGCTGGGCGTTACAATGGACTATTCAATTTTCCTTATTGACCGTTACCATGAGGAAAAGAAAATTTACGACGACAGAAGCACCGCTATGACCAATGCGATTGTTAAATCCATGACGGCTATTTCGGGAAGCTCTCTTACGACTATATTCGGCTTCTTAGCGCTCTGCTTTATGCAGTTTTCCTTAGGCTTCGACATAGGCTTTGTTTTGGCAAAGGGCGTTGTGTTGGGAATTATTACGGTAATTACCGTTTTGCCCGCTATCGTTTTACTTACCGAAAAATATGTTGATAAATATAAGCACCGTTCGTTTATGCCTAAGTTTGATAAAATAAACAATTGGGTATTTAAACACAAAAAAATACTTGCGGTAATTTTTGTAGTGTTACTTATACCTACATATTTAATTCAGAGTAAAGCAAAGCTCTATTACAATATGGACAAAGCTCTTCCCCAAGACCTTGTATCAGTTGTAGGCTTAAATACGCTGAAAGAGGATTTCGGAATGGCGTCGTCTCAGTTTATTGTGTTTGACGATTCTCTTCCAGCAGGCGAAATTATGCAAATGGAAGATGAAATCAACGAACTCCCTGGCATCAGTTCAATTCTTTCTTACGGCACGTTATTAGGGCCTGCCGTTCCGAGCAGTATCGTTCCCGATGAACTGCTTAAAATATGCAAGGCAGACGGGCTTCAGCTAATGATGGTAAACTCGGAATATGCCACGGCTACCGATGAGCTCAACGAACAAGTTATTAAAATGGAGCAAATAGTTAAATCCCACGACCCGAACGCGTTAATAACGGGCGAGGGTGCAATATCGAAAGACATGGTTGTTACAACCGGTAAGGATTTCAAGGTTACAAATATAATTTCCGTGGTGGCGATATTCATTTTGATTGCCATTTGCTTTAAATCAATCAGTCTGCCCATAATTTTGGTACTGTCAATCAAACTGGCGATTTGGTTTAATCTTTGCTTCCCTGTAATTATGGGAAAGCAGGTCTCCTTCGTTGACCCAACGGTTATCAACTGTGTTCAGCTGGGAGCTACGGTTGACTATGCAATTCTTTTGACGACCAGATTCAGAGAAGAGCTGAAAGCAGGTGTACTTAAACAAGACGCCGTTAAAAATGCTCTTGCGGCGGCTGAAAAATCCATTTTGCAGTCTGCGTCGGTTTTCTTCGCTGCAACCTTCGGAGTATATCTCGTTTGCGATATAACCATTATCAAGGGTATTTGCGCACTGCTTGCAAGGGGCTCAATAATCAGCACAATTGTTATTGTGGTATTCACCGCTCCCCTTATTTACCTTTGCGAACCGATTATCGGCAAGACCACGCTTGATTGGACAGACCGTAAACCCGGAAAAAAGAAAAAGAAAAATAAAAAACAGTCTGAAGAAATTATTAAGGAGGCATAGACAAATGCGTAAAAATATGATTTTCAAATTGTTCTGTGTAATTCTTGCCGTATCAATGATGCTTTTAACAGCGGCAGGCTGCGGAAAGAAAACAACGGGAAATGAAATTCTTGACGTTTATTCCGGAAAAAAGGAGTATAAACAGACTGAGTATTCGGAAATGGCAGAAACCTTTAAAAAGCAAGAGACCGTTTATGTGAATTTAGCTCCTGACGGAACTGCTTCTAACATTACCGTTACTGACTGGATTCATACAGATATGCCTCAGGTAAGAGTTGCAGATGTCAGCAACCTTCAAAATATCCGTAACGTAAAAACTCTTGTTGAACCCATAACGGACGGTGAAAACATTTTCTGGGATATGGACACAACGGACATTTATTACAGCGGTGAAACGGACACAGAACCGCCAGTTATGTTTAATATCCGCTATTTCCTTGAGGGAACGGAAATGACTGCCGAGCAGATCGCCGGTCAAAAAGGCAACGTTAAAATTCAGATTGAGGCAAAGAATAACTTGACAGTACCTATGAAAATCAAGGGTAAGGATTGTACCATAAGCTGCCCCATGATAATGATTGGCGGAACTATTCTCTCTGAAGGCGTTTTCTCCAACATTTCTATTGACAACGGTTCAAAGATAAGCGACGGTGACAAGGAAATTCTGTTCTTCTTCGGCGTTCCGGGTATGGATGAAAGTCTCGGTATTTCCGATTTAGGCTTTGATTTTATTGATTACGGTCTTTACAGCAACGTTTACTGTATATCCGCTTATACTGAAAGCTTTGAGCTTGGTAATTTAATGTTCGCCGTAATGCCCCTTGCCTCTATCGGAAACCTCGGCAACGGGGGGCTTCCCACCAGTGTTGAAAGCATTAAGAAGGTTATCGGCGATATTGAAAATATCCAAAATGCTCTTACCGGTCTTGATATTAACAAAATAGTTAATCTTCTTTACGGTGACTCAAATAAGCTTGAGGATATGTTAGACGCAGTCAGTGATGCGGTAGTTCTTTATGAGGAAAACGAAAAGCTTATAAAGGTTATCGGCAAATATATGACGGATGAAAACCTTGCAAAGCTTGATAAGCTTGCAAAAGACCTTGAAAGAACGGATATGAATGCGGTTGCCAATACTCTTAGCGACCCCACGGTCAGAAGACTTTTAAACGTTCTTCCTCAGCTTTCCTCAAGCCTTTCAAGCTTTTCCGTTCTTGCACAGGATTTGAATGACGTAATGCCTATTTTACAGGCATTGATGAATGAGATGGACTCAGACCCAGAGCTTCAAAAGTCACTTGAAAATCTTCCTCAAACCCTTGCTGAGCTTAAACGCATTTTAGCGGTAATTGAAGCAAATAAGGATCTTTTAGATGCAATTGCCGATCTTTCAAATGCCGACAGCGCAGAAAAGCTGGAGGCTATTATGGAAACTGCCGACAAATACGGCGCTTTAGGCTCTCTTAACGATAAGGATACGGATTTGCTTGCGGAGCGTGTAAAGCAGTGGGTAAACATCGGTATGCAATACAGAATATTCACAGAGTGCCCCATAGAGGCTGAGGCGTCGGTAATGTTTGTTTATAAAACAGCCGCTGTTCATGCGTAAACTTTATCATAAAAAATACCCGTGCAAAAGCATGGGTATTTTTTTGTCGGCGGCATTGAACGCCCACCTGTTATTATTTTTTACTTGCCTTGTATGCAGGTAAAATTTCCGGCTTCTTTTCACCTGCGTTAACCATTTCGCGCACAAGCATTTCACGAAGCTCTTTACGGATTTGACGGTAATTATTGTCTTTTATCAAATTATATTTCTCGATAGGGTCTTTTTCCAAATCGTAAAGATAATCTTCAAAGTAAATAGGCGAGCTCGGTAGCAAATTACCCGAAACCAAAGGCGCTTTTACGGAATATTTATATTTCTTCGTTCTTATGGCTCTTCCGCATTGGCTTTCGGAAATCTGCAGAAATACGCAGTCACGCTCTTCGCCCGATTTTATTTCGTCTATAAGCGATTTTCCCATAAATTCAAGGGGGATTTCAATTCCTGCAATTTGAAGTAATGTGGGCGGCAGGTCAATAAGACTTACAAGCCTATCGTCTTTCTTTCCGCCCTTGAAAAAACCGCCCGAAATAATAAGGGGAGTGTGAATTGAGCTGTCATGGCACGAGCGCTTGTACTCAAAATTGCGTGTTTTAAAATGAGAGCCGTGGTCGCTGGTGTAAATTATTACCGTGTTGTCGTAAATTCCCTTTTCCTTAAGCTTACCCACAAGTTTTCCTACATTTTCGTCAATTCTGTTAATCGCCGCTATGTAATCGGGGTACATTTCTTCATAATCGCCTTTAAGAAATGTTAAATCATCAGGCAGAGGATAATCTTTATATTTCTCAACTGTTTCAACAGGCCCTTCGTATCGGTGACGGTCGTTTTGATGATGGGGTTCAAGCTGAGAGATGAACATAAAAAAAGGCTTGTCAGAGGTTTTTCTGTCTAAATAATCAAGAGCAAAATCATTTATACAGTCTGCACGGTAGCCCTTAAACTCCACCTTGTTATTGTCCCCGTCAAAAATGTATCCGTCATAACCGTGAGAGGTAAATTCAAGTACATCCGCTGCCATCCAGTAGTCTTTGTAGCCGCCCCGTTTTTCTTTGGGAACGGCGGTTTTTTCGCAATGAAATCCGCGCCCCGGAAATCTGTCCGATGCCAAATGCCACTTGCCGATATATGCGGTTTCATAGCCTGCCTCATTAAAATACTCAGCTAAAGGCTTAATATCTTTACAGAGAGGGATTCCGTTAACATAGCTTTTGTTCTGCGTAGCGTAAACTCCCGTTTGAAGACAAGCTCTTGCAGGGCCGCATACGGGCTGGCAGGTGTATGAGTTTTCAAAGTTGTATCCGTCATTTGCCAGTGCCATAAGGTTAGGCGTAACTTCTTCGTTTACCGTGTCCCAACGCTGCTGATCGGAAAAATAAAATATTATATTCGGCTTCATAATCCACCTCTGCTTTTATGTCAAATAAAGGTTCGCATTTATTTTATCATAGAATACCCTCACAATTCAACCGATAAAAATAAGTGTATTTTACTTGTAAAATCTTCCTTTGTATGATAAACTGAAATTAACAATAACTTTTGGAGAGTTTAGAATGCGAATCGTCGTAAAGGTAGGAACATCAACACTTGCTCACTCCACGGGCAGAATCAATATAAGACGGGTAGGGTCACTTTGCAAGGTGCTCAGCGACCTTCTCAACGCAGGCAATGAAATAATACTCGTTTCGTCAGGCGCTATCGGAATGGGTGTCGGCAAGCTTTCTTTGGGTGATAAGCCTACGGATATGGCAACAAAGCAGGCGGCTGCGGCAGTCGGTCAGTGCGAGCTTATGTATATTTACGATAAAGAATTTTCCGAATACAATCACACAATAGCGCAAATCCTTATTACAAATTCAATCGTAAATAATAAAACCGACCACAAAAATTTCATAAATACTGTTTTAAAGCTTCTTGAGTTCGGGGTAATGCCCGTTATAAATGAAAACGATACAATTTCAACCGAGGAAATTGAAATAGGCGATAACGACACCCTCGGCGCTATCGTTGCAACAAGCCTCAATGCCGACTTGCTTATTATTTTATCGGATATTGACGGACTTTACGACAAAGACCCGAGAACAAACAATGACGCCGTTTTAATTGAAAACGTTTATGAGATAAATAACGATATTATGCTTATGGGCAGGGGAGAGGGATCAACGCTTGGCACGGGCGGAATGCACACAAAGCTTAAAGCCGCTAAGATAGTTACCGAAAAAGGCATTGATATGATAATCGCCAACGGCAGCGACCCCAAGATTTTATACGATATTGTTGACGGAAACAGTATCGGCACAAGATTTTACGGAAAGAAATGATAAAATGACAACGACAGAAATACTTTCGTTGGCAAAAGAGGCAAAAAAAGATATAAAAAGTCTTACCAGCGAAGAAAAAAATTACGCCATAAACATAATGGCGGATAAGCTTATTTCAAATGCGGAATATATTCTCAGCGAAAATCAAAAGGACATAAAAGACGCAAATGGCAAGATTTCCGATGTTATGATTGACCGTCTGTCTTTATCAATAGACAGAATAGCTGCAATGGCAAAGGGTATGCGTGACGTAATGCTCCTTCCCGACCCAAACGGCAGGGTGCTTGACAGAGTAGAAAGACCTAACGGACTTATTATCGAAAAAACTGCTGTTCCGATGGGCGTTATCGGCATAATTTACGAGAGCCGCCCGAATGTTACAAGCGATGCCGCCGTGCTTTGCTTTAAAAGCTCAAATGTATGTGTTTTGCGCGGCGGTAAAGAAGCGTACAGAACTTCAAAGGCAATAGTAAACGCCTTGCGTGAAGGACTTGAAATTTGCAACATCAATAAAAATGCCATTCAGTTAATTGACGACACAACAAGAGAAAGCGCAACCGAGATGATGACCGCTAAAGGTAAAATTGATTTGCTGATTCCAAGAGGCGGCAAGGGGCTAATCAGTGCCTGTGTGAAAAATGCAACCGTTCCGTGCATTGAAACGGGAACGGGTATTTGCCATATTTACGTTGAAAAAACGGCAGATATAAATATGGCTTTGAGTATTATTGACAATGCAAAAACTTCACGCCCCAGCGTTTGTAATGCCTGCGAGGTGGCAGTAATTGACGAGGAAATTGCCGAGGATTTTCTGCCCCGTCTTTACGAAAGATTAACTCAAAACCGAGAAAATCCCGTAAAATTTGTCGTGGATGAAAAGGCGGCAAAAATAATTGACGGTATTCCTGCCGGGCACGACGGCTTTGACACGGAATTTCTCGATTATATTTTAGCCGTAAAGCTTGTAAAAGACACAAATGAAGCAGTTGAGCATATTTTGGCTCATTCAACGGGTCACAGCGAGGCTATTGTGACAAACGACACTGAAAAAGCGGAATACTTTATAAACAATACGGATTCGGCGGCGGTTTATGTTAATGCGTCAACCCGTTTTACTGACGGCGGCGAGTTCGGCCTTGGCTGTGAAATGGGAATTTCCACACAGAAAACCCACGCAAGAGGTCCGATGGGGCTTTCAGAACTGATGACATACCATTATGTAATTAAAGGGAACGGACAGGTGAGATAATGTTTGAATTTGGGTTTATAGGCACGGGGAATATGGCAACGGCTTTGTGCGAAGCCTTAGTAAAAAGCGTTTCACCGAGAAATATTTTACTTTCAAACAGAACGGCGGAAAAGGCAGAGAATTTGGCAAAAAAGCTGGGCTGTGAATTTGGCGATAGCAAAAGCGTTGCTCAAAAGTGCAAATATATATTTTTAGGCGTTAAGCCGCAAATGCTCCAGAGTTTGGCTGACGAAATAAGACCGTATTTAGAGAGCAGACAGGAAAGATTCATTCTTATTTCAATGGCGGCTGGAAGGAGCACCGAAAATATTGCGGAGCTTTTCGGCTCTTACCCTGTAATAAGAATTATGCCCAATGTGGCTTGCGCAGTAGGCGAGGGCGTAACTCTTTGCGCTAAAAACGACCTTGTAACAGAGGTCGAGTACGGTGAATTTTTAGACGCAATGAAAGAATCGGGAAAAATGGACGATATTCCGGAAACGCTTATCGATGCCGCATCTGCAGTTTCGGGCTGCGGTCCTGCATTTGTTTATGAAATTATAGAATCCTTGGCAGACGGCGCAGTTGCCTGCGGAGTGCCGAGAGATAAAGCGTACCTTTATGCCGCTCAAACACTTTTGGGTTCAGCAAAGCTGATGCTTGAAACGGGGAAAAGCCCTGCGGTGCTTAAAGATTCCGTTTGCAGTCCCGGGGGAACAACAATTCAGGGGCTTCGCAAGTTGGAAGAGGGCGGACTTCGTTCAGCACTTATTGAAGCAGTTATTGCGTCTTATGAAAAGGCGTTAAATATATAAAAGGGAAAAATAAACTAAAAGGGGGAATTTTTTATGAAAAGAACGTACAAATCTTGGCTTCAGGGCGAAGTGAAAAGCGAACAAAGGGAGTACACCGAGCCTACAAAGCTTCTGGACAGCGACGGCACGCTTTTAGCGGCAGGCTGGGCAAGGCACAATGTTTTCGAGTATGACAGAAACCTTGTAAAGAAAAGCCACTCAAGAAAAGAATGGGATTTTTATCAGATCTCCAACGGAAAGTATATGGTGCAGATAAGCTTTGCCAATATTTCAATCGGCGGCTATGTTTGCGCGGCTCTTGTGGATTTGCAAAATCCCGACCCTAACAAAAAGCTTGCGGCAGGCACAATAACTGCGCCTCAGCCCATATTCTTAGGCAAAACAGACGAATATGTTTTACCGTCAAAAGGCGATGTTCCGAATTTAGTGGATTTTTCCATTGACGGAATAGGCAGCGGTAAATTTGTGTTTGATACAAGAGAAAACACAAGGTCCCTTCATTTTGAATCGACCGATAAAGGCAAAGCGGTTGTCTGTGATTTTACAATGGACATTCCCGAAAATCTTGAAAACATTACTACCGTTCTCCCGTTTGAAAATCATCCGAAATGCTATTTTATGACGACAAAGCAGAACTGTATGCCCTGCGAAGGCGTATTCAGATTCGGTGACGATGTTTATGAGTTTTCAAAAGAGGATACCTTCTGCGTGCTCGACTGGGGCAGAGTTAACACGCCTTATTCAATGGTTTGGTATTGGGGCAACGGTGCTACATATATTACCGATGAAAACGGCGAAAAGCACACTTTCGGTTTTGAAATTACCTGGGGAATAGGCGATGAAAGCAAGGCGACTGAAACCTGCATTTTCTATGACGGAAAGGCACATAAATTCGGTGCGGTTGACGTTGATATGTTCCCGAAGCCCGATAAATATATGCACCCGTGGCATTTTATTTCCGATGACGGCAGATTTAATTTTACAATGACGCCCTTTTATGACCACCACAGCGATTTGAATGTAGTTGCCATGCGTATGCACAGCCATCAGGTTCACGGCAAGTGGAGCGGCAAGGCCATTCTTGACGACGGCACGGAAATAAATATCAAGGATATGTACGCCTTCTGCGAATATGTTGAAAACAGATGGTAATTTAGATTTTAGATAATCGTAGGGGACGATGCCCACATCGTCCCCTATTATTTTGTCACTATTATTTATTTACAGGATTTTTATTTTTTAATGAATAATTTATTTGTAATCTCTGTCGGTTAAGTAATACCAAGCTGCAACAAATTTGTCAGAGGAGCGGGGAACACTGCTTTCAATAAAGTAATAGTCGTCTGCAGTGTTTATAATAATAAGATTTTGCTTGCCTGCATTTTGAACCCGTTTAAGCTTCTTGAAGGGAAGCGCAACCGTCTCACCGTTTATTAAAAGCTCAAATCTGTCTTTATAAATGTATATTGTGCCGTTGTTGCAAAGCTCTTTTGAAACTCCGTCCTGCACCTTTTTAACGATTTGATTATTCTCACTGAATATAAGACCGTCGGCATTTTGAACAATGTTTCGCCATTCCTGCCTTTGCCATTTATCCCAACTGAGAATATTATCAAAAATAACCTCGTTTTTATCGCTGTGGAATAAACAGTCCTCACCGTAAGTAAGCGAATATCCGCATTCGCAGGTAAGTTCATCTCCGTGGGAATGAAGAGTATGCACGCTTTTACATTTTGGGCAAAGATAAAGTGTGCGTTCAACAAATTCAGCCAAATTTTTGCCCTTGTAAAGCTCAGGGTGCATTTTCTGCTGTTCGAAAGCGTTAACGTAAATGTCCCGTCTTATAATTTCGTTTATTTCGTCAACTGAGTAATTCTGAAGCTCTTCCGGACTGTATTCGTGAACCACCTTACCGTAAACAGGGCCGTTTCGCTCGGTATCAGCCCACCTGGGTCTGCGAAGATACCCACCGACTGTTCTGTAAGTAATAAGCGCAACGCCCGATTCTTTAACGAGCTTTCCCGTATTCGGAGAAATAAAGCCCGTTTCGCCGTTGGTTGTAATAAGCCCCTCGGCGTGAAGACCGACAGGAATCCCTGCTTTAAGATTTTCCATAATTTCGTCAATAAGAACGTCCGACGGCTTGCTTCTGTTTTTCACTATTACTCCGTCCATTTTTCCGAGCAACAGTTTGGTTATAAAGTTATGTCTTACAATAAAATCAGCAGATACAAAACGGATATAGCGGTCAAGGGAAATCATTTGATAGCCCGGGTCCATAGTGTCCGTATGGTTTCCTATGATTATAAAAGCATCGTTTTTCGGTGTGTACGGCTCTACCTTTGCGTGATAGCTTTTTAATATTTTATTTCTGCCGAAGAAAAGCACGGTGCGCACGAAAAATTTTGCAAAGCCGTAAAATCTTCTTACATTTTTCTTTTTATACTGCTTGGGCATCTTGTTCAGCTTCCTCTTCAAGTGTATGATATGCCACCTTGCCTACGAGCGTCTTCGGAAGCTCGCTACGAAATTCAATCTCCTTGGGCCATTCGTATCGGTCAAGATAAGGCTTGCAAAAATCTTTAATCTTCTGTTTTTCCTCTTCGGTAGGCTTCACGCCGTCGTTTAACACAACATAGGCTTTGATTTTCTGCATTTTATATACGTCTTTAACGCCGATAACACAGCAGTAGTTAACGTCGGGGCATTTGTCAATAATATCTTCAATTCTTGACGGGTAAACATTGTAACCGCTGGTGATTATCATACGTTTAATTCGTTGCTTAAAATAAACGAAGCCCTCTTCGTCCATATACCCCATATCTCCCGTAAAGAGCCAAGTGGTGCCGTTTTGGTCTTGTCGCAGAGCTTCGGCAGTTTCTTCTTCATTGTCAAGGTATTCGCTCATAAGAGTGGGGCCTGTTAAAATAATTTCACCGTCTTCGCCGACGCTTTTTTCGTTAAATGTATTCGGCTCAACGATTTTGTACTGCATATCACGAAGGGGCAGACCGATACTGCCGAGTTTTGCTTTGTCAAAGGGCGTTACACAGCTTGCGGTAACACATTCGGTAAGCCCGTAGCCTTCGCGGATTTGAATGTCGGCATTATGCTCCTTTAAAAATTTATCCGCCCTCTTTTTAAGCTCGGGGCTGAGTGCATCTCCGCCGCTGAATACACCTACAAGGAAGGATAAATCCTTACCGTTAAAGCGGTCAGTTTCAAAAAGCGCCTGATAAAGCGTAGGAACGCCTGCAATGAAATTGGGCTTTTTCTTTATAACCGTTTTGGCATAAGAATCAATTGTAAACTGAGGAACAAGAATACAGCGTGCGCCGTTAACAAGAATGGTGTGAATACCGATTCCTAACCCAAATCCGTGGAATATGGGCATCACCGAAAGGAATTTGCATTTGTCGTTAAGATTTACGCCGCATATTTCCGAAATTTGCATTCCGAGAGCGTTAAAGTTTTTGTCGGAAAGGCAAATTCCTTTTTGCTTGCCGCTGGTACCCCCGCTGTAAAGAATAACCGCAGTTTCGCCCTCTTTATAGTCTACGGGCGGAAGAGGTTCTCCTGCGCCGTCCTTTAACATATCCGTCCAAAGAATATCACATTCTCTGTCAGGGAATTTCATATTCTTACTGTTTTTTGCAAATCTGTAAATAGTATTCAAAGGAAAAGGCAATTCGTCCTGAATCCTTGCAACGATAATTCGGGGCTTTCCTTCCGATGCGTTGACGGCGCATTTTACCTTTTCATAGAACATATCCAAGGTTAAAATCATTTTGCTTTTTGAAAAATCAACATAAAAGGTTATGTTCTTTTCAGCGGAAAGTGGGTGCACCATATTGGCTATTGCGCCTATTCTGTTAAGCGCATAAAGGCAGATTATACCCTGCGGTGTGTTGGGCATACAAATGGTTACTCTGTCGCCTTTTTTTATTCCCTCGTGTAAAAGCCCTTTAGCGGCCTTTTCAATTAAATCCACAAACTCCGTGTAACTTGTAAGCTTGCCCTGAAAGTCATAGGCTATTGCATTCGGATAAGTGTTTTTCGCCGCCTCAACTGCACCGAACATAGTAGTTTCGGGGTAGGGGTGAATCTGCGGTGTTCTGTCAAGCTCTAATTGTTTCATCATATCTCCTCAATCAAATATAAATACGCATATAGTATTTGAAATTATATAAGAAATTATTTGAGTAATTTCCATAATTTTTCAGTATTTTAAGACGGAAAAATAAACTAAAAATAAACTGAAAAGCCCCGAATTTAATTCGGGGCTAAAAGTAATATTAAAGTTTGAAAATTTATGTGCCTATCGGCAAAATCAGCTTAAAGCAGGTTGTGCCGTTTTGGCTTTTTACCTTTATTTCGCCGTGGTGAAGATTTACAACGTGTTTAACAATTGCAAGACCGATTCCGTTGCCCTCGCTTGTGTGCGATTCGTCACCCTGATAAAATTTGTTGAATATAAGCGGGATTTTCTCTTCGGATATAGGCTCGCCCGTGTTGATTACGGAAACAGTGATAATCTGACCCTGTTTGCGTATGTCGATTTCAATTTTTCCGTTTTCGGGAGTGAATTTTACTGCATTGTCAACAATGTTTATCCAAACCTGTTTAAGCATTTCTTCGTGCGCATTAACATAGTATTCGTCAAAATCAAGGATAAGCTCAAGATTTTTCTTTTCCCATTTGCTTTGAAGCAACAGTACGGAATTTCTTATTTGCTCCGAAAGATTAAATGAGCTTATATCGGTAAGAATTACTTGGTTTTCAATTTTTGTAAGGCTTAATACGTTAGTCGCCATATATGAAAGCCGAAGCGATTCCTCTTCAATAATTTCAATATATTCCTTTTGCTGCTCAGGCGTTATGCCCCCGTGCTTTAAAAGCTTTGCAAAGCCTGCAATCGAAACTATTGGGGTTTTAAATTCATGGGAGAAATTATTGACGAAATCCGAGCGAAGCATTTCCGTTTTTTGAAGCTCCGCCGCCATTGAATTAAAGCTTTTTTCAAAATCCTTGGCAATTTTCGTCTTTGCAAAAAGCGACTTAAATTTAAGTCTTACCGCATAATTCCCTGAGGCAAGAGAATCCATGGCGTTAACTACTACGTTGAACGGAGAAATAGAAAACGACCCCGTTGAAAACGATGTAATAAAGCCGAGAATAAGACTTATTAAAGCAACGTTCAAAATATTTTGCTTAATGCTCGGAATGTTATCGCCCAGCTCCAATGCGCCGATATGTATAAGCAATGCAATTATGCCGAATACTATGCCGAGCGCAATAATAATTATTGCAAATACAAACCCCGAAAAGAAGAGGGTGAGCTTAAGCCTTGTAATTCGCTCTTTTCTGTTGTTTTTCATATTTTCTTCACTGCCTTGTAGCCGAGCCCTCTGACTGACTGAATTTCAAATTCTTCCCAACCATCAAATCTTTTGCGAAGCCTGCCTATATGTACCGTGACTGTTTCCCAGCCCGTGTCGCTTTCGCTGCCCCAGATTTCGTCCATAAGCTGTATGCGTGTAAAAATCTTATTGGGGAAAGACAGAAGCTTATAAAGAAGCATAAACTCCTTTTGTGGCAATTCCTGAGTTTCGCCGTGACCCGTAACGGTAAGAGAGTCATAGTCAATTACAATACTTCCGATTTCGATTTTTCTGTCACTTGCAATTTTTGCTCTTCGCAAAAGGGCTTTAATTCTGAGGAGCATTTCCTCTTCATCAATGGGCTTTGTCATATAATCGTCCGTTCCCATTAAAAAGCCCGTGTATTTATCCTGCGGAAGATGCTTTGCCGAAACCATTAAAATCGGCAAATCGCTGTTCGCCTGCCGTACGGTTTTTGCAAATTCGTATCCGTCCATATTCGGCATCATAACGTCGAGCACCGCTAAATCAATATGCTCTTTGTCCAGCATTTCCAGAGCCTCAACTCCGTCGTTTGCGGTAAAGACCGAATACCCTGCAGATGTTAATACCGTACTTATTAACCGCCTTGTATTTTTGTCATCGTCTGCAACGAGAATGTTAAACATAATAATTGATGCAAAATGCAGTACCGTTTAAAAGGGAAATACTGCACAATTCCTTTCTCAGTTTTCTGAATATTGATATTGTACCATTAAAATGCAAAAATAAAAAGTCCTAAAAATTAAATGCACCCTAAAAGCCGAAACTTTTAAAGGTGCATCTTAATTTTTATAATAATTTATATAATTTTTTCAAGTCCGTCGGAAGAATATTCTTCGCCAGCTCTCTTCTTTTCAAGCCGGGATTTCAAAAGAGTGAATTTTTCTCTCGTTATGGGGTACATTACCGCTCCCAGCACGGAAAGAATAAGGAACGCGGCAGGAATAAGCGTTACGTTATTTTCAATGCCGTTAACAGTTTTTGCACTCTGCACGGTTTGCTCTGCGTTATAGCCCGTTAACTGCAGGATAAGCGAAACAGTCCAAACTCCCACTGCGGCGCCGAATTTTTGGAAGAACTGGGGCAGTGCGGTAATAACGCTTTCTCTTCGTGTTCCGTAGGCAAATTCGTCAACCTCAACAAGGTCGTAAGCCATAGAATAAAATACAGTCCAGAAGTTTGCCATACCCATAGCCATACAGAAGGTGACTGCCAAAACCACTGCTATGGAGCGCACGCCGATTATGCGGCAAATAATAAGCCCTGCGCACATAAGGCTCATAAAGAGAATACTTGAAAAGCGTCTGTCCTTCGTTTCGGCAATTTTTGTAACCAGCGGAATAAACGCCGCCATAACAACCACAAGCTCAATAATTACAACGGTCATCCAGGTTTCAGGGTCTTTACCTACAAGATATTTTATCATATATTCAAAGGACGACTGAATCATTGAAGATGCCATAAGGAAAAATACGATAAACATTGCAAACCACTTAAACGGCTTAATTTTAAGCACCTCAAAAAATTCGCTGAAAATAGTTTTTATGCTCTTTCGCCCATGGTTTTCTCCCGTAGCTTCCGCCTTTTGAAGAGAAACGCCTTTAAGAGATTTAACCGTAATAAGAGCAAAGACTATTGACATTACGGACATTATAACTGCCGTTGCTGTCCAGCCGAAGGAATCGCCCAATTTTTTACCTGAGAACACAAGCCCTGCGAAAATGGCAGGCAAAACGGCAGGCAAGGCGTTGCCGAGGAATATTGCGGCAGTGTTGATAAGCGAGCTCGTACTGCGGATTTCCGTGCGCTCGTCGTAATCCTGCGTGATTTCCGCAACAACGGCATAATATGGAATGGTGTAAACGGTGTAAGCCAGCCAAAACAGCATTGCAACCGCCGTGTAATAAATAAACTGAATTACAGAGGAAGACGAACCGATATTGACAAATGCGGCAATAAACGTAAATCCAAGGGGAAATGCGGCTTTTGCCATAAACTTTCTTTTATCCGCACCGTCTCTGTCTGCAAACGAGCCGATTATGGGGTCTGTTACCGCATCCCAAAAAATTGAAATAAAGCTAACAGTACCTGCAAGAATTGGGTTCATTTTAATGACATCTGTAAGGAAAACGAGATAATATGTATAAAACATATTATAAAGCAACGATTCAGTGACAATACCCGAGCAGTAGCCCAGCTTTTTGCGTTTGGTGAATGTACTTTGCATAAAAACTCCTCCTTTGAAAAAAGTATATCACAATAAGTGCCGTTAGTAAATAAGCACACCTTGCTTTTTCACGGAAATATCATATTTCACAAAAATTTTACTCCCAATTTTTACATATTCCCATATTGATATATACCACAATATATGGTATATTTATAAACAGTTTCGCGTTGTGTTTGGAATATATTGTTTTCGAAAGGATAATTTTATGCAGATTCACGGCTTTCAAAAGATGACATTACTTGATTTTCCCGGCCGTGTGGCTTGTACTGTGTTTACGGGCGGTTGTAATCTGCGTTGCCCCTTTTGCCATAACGCTCTGCTTGTTACGAAAACGAGCGATGCGGATATTATTCCCGGCGAGAGCGTTATTTCCTTCCTTGAAAAGCGAAAAGGGCTTTTGGACGGCGTTGCCATTACCGGAGGCGAGCCTCTTTTACAGCCCGATATTGCATCGTTTATCCGCAAAATCAAAAATATGGGCTATGCCGTAAAGCTTGACACCAACGGAACTTACCCTGCAAAGCTTCGTGATTTGGTGGAAGAGGGACTTCTGGATTATGTGGCAATGGACGTTAAAAATTGCAAAGAAAAATACGGCGAAACCGTGGGCGTTCCAAACTATGATGTGTCAAAAGTAGATGAAAGCATCAAATTTTTGCTGTCAGGCAAGGTGGATTTTGAGTTCCGAACTACGGTAGTAAAAGAATTTCACACGGTAGAGGACATTGAAAGGCTTGCCCGGTGGATAAAAGGTGCGCCTAAATATTTTCTCCAGAATTTCACCGATTCGGGCAATCTTATCGGCGAAAATATGCACGAATGCTCTTGTGAGACCCTTGAACTTATGCGCACGGCGGCGCTGAAATACGTTAAGTCCTGCGAAACACGAGGAGTGTAGGAAGAATTTTACAAAAACACAATATATTGTGTTAAAACTTCTTGACTTTACTATAAAATGTGTGTTATACTGTAGCACGATGACGCATACAACAAAGGAAAAAATCATAAAGGAGAGTAAAAATGTACACAGTTGTTAAACGTGACGGCAAGGTTGTTGAATTTAACCTTGAAAAAATTAAAAACGCTATCGTATTGGCGTTTGAGGCTTGTGAAACTCAGTATCATCCGGATACCATTGACTTTTTGGTGCTGAAGGTTACGTCTGATTTCGAATCAAAAATCAAAGACGGAAGAATCACCGTTGAAAGTATTCAGGACAGCGTTGAAACCGTGCTTATTAAAGCAGGCTATGACGATGTTGCAAAGGCTTACATCCTTTACCGTAAGCAGAGAGAAAAGCTCCGTAACATCAGCAAGACAACCCTTGACTACAAAACGATTGTGGACAACTACCTTCAAATAAACGACTGGCGAGTTAAGGAAAACTCAACAGTTACATATTCAGTAGGCGGTCTTATCCTTTCAAACTCAGGCGCTATTACTGCTAACTACTGGCTTTCAGAGGTTTACGATGAAGAAATCGGCAACGCACACCGCAATGCAGACATTCACATTCACGACCTTTCAATGCTTACAGGCTACTGCGCAGGCTGGTCACTTAAACAGTTAATTCAAGAGGGCTTAGGCGGTGTTCCCGGAAAGATTACCTCTTCTCCCGCTTCTCACCTTTCAACCCTTTGCAACCAAATGGTAAACTTCCTCGGCATTATGCAGAATGAATGGGCAGGCGCTCAGGCCTTCTCTTCATTTGACACATATTTAGCACCCTTCGTTAAGGTGGACAACCTTTCATACAAAGAGGTTAAACAGTGCATTCAGTCCTTTATTTACGGTGTAAATACACCTTCACGCTGGGGCACACAGTCACCCTTTACAAATATTACTCTTGACTGGACGGTTCCCAACGACCTTGCAGAGCTTAACGCAATTGTAGGCGGCAAGGAAATGGACTTTAAATATAAAGACTGTAAGAAAGAAATGGATATGGTCAACAAAGCCTTCATTGAAATTATGATTGAGGGCGACGCCAACGGCAGAGGCTTCCAGTATCCTATTCCTACATATTCAATCACCCGTGATTTTGACTGGTCTGAGACTGAGAATAACAAGCTCCTTTTCGAAATGACCGCAAAATACGGCACACCCTATTTCTCAAACTACATAAACTCCGATATGGAACCCTCAGATGTTCGTTCAATGTGCTGCCGTCTCCGTCTTGACCTTCGTGAGCTTCGCAAAAAATCAGGCGGCTTCTTCGGCTCAGGCGAATCAACAGGTTCAGTAGGCGTTGTTACTATCAATATGCCGAGAATTGCATATCTTGCCTCTGATAAAGAAGATTTCTTTAAGCGTCTTGACAAGCTTATGGACATTGCTGCACGCTCACTTAAAGTTAAGCGTACCGTAATTACCAAGCTCCTTGAAAACGGACTTTATCCGTACACAAAGCGTTACCTCGGCACATTCAACAACCATTTCTCAACTATCGGTCTTGTCGGTATGAACGAAGCAGGTCTTAACGCAAAGTGGCTTAGAAAAGATATGACAAGCGTTGAAACGCAGAATTTCACAATTGAGGTTCTCAACCATATGCGCGAGCGTCTTTCCGATTACCAGGAAGAGTACGGCGATCTTTACAATCTTGAGGCAACTCCTGCAGAATCAACCTCATACCGTCTTGCAAAGCACGACAAGAAATATTATCCCGATATTATCACGGCAAACGAGAACGGCACGGCTTATTACACCAACTCTTCACACCTTCCCGTTGGCTTTACTGAGGATATTTTCTCAGCTCTTGACATTCAGGACGAGCTTCAAACTCTTTACACGTCTGGTACTGTATTCCACGCTTTCCTTGGCGAAAAGCTTCCCGATTGGCAGGCTGCGGCAAATCTTGTTCGCAAGATTGCAGAAAATTACAGATTGCCCTATTACACAATGTCACCCACGTATTCAGTATGTAAAAACCACGGTTACCTTGCAGGCGAGCAGTTCATTTGCCCCGAGTGCGGTGAAAAGACAGAGGTTTACAGCCGTATTACAGGTTATTACCGCCCCGTTCAGAACTGGAACGACGGTAAGGCTCAGGAGTATAAGGACCGTAAGGTTTACGACGTTGCAAATTCTCACCTTACTCACACGGGCACTCTTGAAGCAAGACCGCAGGAAGCTGAATGTGCTTGCGATACAACTGCGCAGGATGCAACTTATCTTTTCGCAACAACAACCTGCCCCAACTGCAAAATAGTCGGCTCAATTCTTGACAAAGCAGGAATTTCCTATGACAAGATTTATGCTGACGAGCAGCCCGAGCTTGCAACTGAGTTTGGTATCAAAAAAGCACCGACACTTGTTGTTGTAAAGAACGGCGAGGCAGAGAAAATTTATGGTGTTTCCGATATTAAGAAATACTACAATCTTTAATAAGGTACAGTAATTTATGTATGATATTATCATCATCGGCGGTGGCCCGGCAGGGCTTACCGCCGCTCTGTATGCACGCAGGGCGGACAAAAATGTGCTTGTAATTGAAAAGGAGACTTTCGGCGGTCAAATAACATTTTCTCCGAAGGTTGAGAATATTCCCGGCTTTTTAGAGCTTTCGGGCAATGAATTTGCAGAAAAGCTTGTTGACCAGGTGGTAAATCAAGGTGCCGATTTTGAATCCTGCGAAGTACAAAAGATAGTTAACGGCGAAATTAAAACCGTTTTAACGGATTCGGGCGAGTTTCAAGCTAAGGCGGTAATTATTGCCACGGGAGCAAAGCACAGAACCTTAGGGCTTCCGAGGGAAGAAGAGCTTATCGGCGAAGGAATTTCATTTTGCGCAGTTTGCGACGGCGCTTTTTACAGAAACAAGACCGTTGCAGTAGTTGGCGGCGGAAATTCTGCTTTGCAGGAGGCTATTTTGCTTTCCGATTTAGCAAAAAAGGTTTACGTTATTCAAAATCTTGATTATCTTACGGGTGAGCAAAAGCTTCAGGAACAGCTTCGTTCTAAAGAAAATGTTGAAATCATTTGCGGTACGGTGCTCAGCGGTTATAAATCAAACGGCAGCGATATTGTAGGAGTTACCGTTAAAAGTGAAAACGACGGGGCAGAGAGCGAAATATCTCTTGACGGTGTTTTCTTGGCCGTCGGTCTTGTTCCGCAAAACGATTGCTTTGCAGACATTATTGAGCTTGACGAGAGAGGCTACGCATTGGCAGATGAAACCTGCAAGACAAAATCCAAGGGGATTTTCACGGCGGGGGACTGCCGCACAAAGCGTATCCGTCAGGTAGCCACTGCGGCGGCAGACGGCGCAGTGGCAGCCCTTGCGGCCTGTGATTATATCGACTCGCTTTAATACTAAAATAAATATGGCAAAATGCAGTAAAATAACGGCAAATTATTGTCGTTATTTTTTTAACAATTAGAGCTTTTACGGTTGAAAAAAGCTATATTATTTGGTAAAATAATATAAATATACATTTTGAAAATAGGGGACGATGCCCTCATCGTCCCGAAATACAAAAAAACAATAAATCGAACTAACGGGCGGGTGTGGGCACACGCCCCTACAGGGAAAGATTTTTATGGAGCATAAAGCAAAGATAATTGCCGTTGCCGGAAAGGGCGGGGTGGGCAAAACCTCAATTTCCGGTGTGATTGTAAAACTGTTAACAGAAAGCTATCCAAATAAGCGGATTTTGGCAATAGACGCCGACCCTGCAGTGGGGCTTTCAACCGCTTTAGGAATAGATGTTAAACTGACCATTGACGACATTCGCAAGGAATTTGTAAACGAGGTAGAGAACGGAAAAGTCCGCGCCGCCATTGAAACCTTAAGCGACGCACGCTTTAAAATGTTTGACGCCCTCGTTGAAACCGACAAATTTGCATTTATCGCAGTGGGCAGACCCGAAAGCGCAGGCTGTTACTGCAAGGTAAACGCCTATCTTAAAGAGGTTATTTCCGTTCTGTCTGCGGATTTTGACTATGTTGTAATTGACGGCGAGGCTGGCATTGAACAAATCAACCGCAGAGTAATGGAAAAGGTAACGCATCTGATTTTAATAACAGACCCCAGCAAAAAAGGCTGTGGGGTAATTAAAACCGTTAAAGAGGTTGCCGATTCCCTTGTGATGTATGAAAAAATCGGCGCCATAGTCAACAGAATACCGGACAGAAGCGTGATTCCGCTTATTAACACGGGCGGTATACCCGTTTTGTCACATATAATGTCAGATAAAAACTTGGCGGAATTTGATATTGAGGGCAAAAACGTGCTTGATATTCCCTCTGATTCGCCTATAGTCTGCGGTGTGAAAACGGCACTTAAAAAGTTAGAAATTATTTAAAAATATAAAGGGGAAAGTTATGAAAGACCTAAAACATCTCATTTATTTTGAGAATTTGTTGCAGGAAGCCAACAACGAGCTTGTTGACAAGGCCGTGAAGGACGGCAAAAAAGCTATTGCATACACCTGCTATCATATTCCCGAGGTACTGCTCAACGTTGACGACTGTTTTTCCGTTCGCCTTCGTGCGCCGAGAACAGGTTCAATGGACATTGCAACTTATTATATGAGCTCATACCTTTGCGGATACTCAAAAGCCTTGCTTGAAAGGGGAATTGAAGGGGGGTACAACTTCCTTTCTGCTCTTATCGGCTCGGAATCCTGCTCTGAAATGAACAGAACCTATGAGCATTTTGAGGTTTTAAAGCTTATTCCAAACGAGAAATTCTTTGTTTCAATTTCCGATATTCCTTTTAAAATCGAACCTCATACGGTAAAGCATTATGTAAATCAAATGCAAACTAAGGTTCTTGACCGTCTTCATGAGGTTTACGGCGTTGACATAAGCGAGGAAGCACTTCGAAAAGCAGTTGAAGAGCATAACGAAATTTGCCGGCTTATAACCGAAATCGGCGAGTACAGAAAAGAAGAAAATCCGAGAATTACAGGCTATGAATTTCATGTAATTAACTTGGTTACATATTGCTGCCCGAAATATTTGATTATTGATAAGCTTCGCGAAACTGCCGAAGAGCTCAAAACAAGAGTTCCAGATGAAAAGAAAAATTACAGAGCAAAGGTTGTTGTGGTGGGCTCTGAAATGGATGACCCCGATTTCACAAAACTTATTGAGGAGTCAGGCGCACTCGTTGTTGCAGACCGTTATTGCTTCGGTTCGCTTCCGGGGCGTGAAGAAATTAAACTTACAGACGGGCACAATGTGCTTGAGCAGATAATTCTTCATTATATGAAAACCTGCCAATGCCCGAGGTATATGAATCAGGATAAGGTTCGCGGAAGAAAAGAATACGTAAAACAATTGGTAAACGATTACCACGCTGACGGCGTAATTTACGAACAGCTTAAATTCTGTGAATATTGGGGATATGAAAGAGCACTTGCCTCTCACATTATGACCAATGAATACGGAATCCCGTCCGTAACGGTTGACAGGCAGTACACCGCCAACGCTTCAGGTCAGTTGAGAACAAGAGTTCAGGCTTTCGTTGAAAGTCTTGAAATTAAAAAGATTCAAAAGGCAAAGGAGGAGAAATAATGGGATTTTGGGTTAATGAGCCTAAAAATTTAGGCAAGCTCCATAAAGATAAAACGGGTATTTTAAAGCACCGTGAATGGCGCGGTCTGCGTGACACTATGTACGATTATTACCGCTGGCTTATCACTTGGAAAAATATCATTGTAATGGCACTGAAAGCGCCCGTTTCAACAGTTAAAGGGCTTTGGAATTACCGCTGGATGGCATCTTATCTTTCAGCTCCTGCTTGGGTTGACAGGCATACCGAAGGGCTTCGTGGTACACACCTTAGAATAGCTCACCTTCATTTTAACGGACTTGTAAAGCCCACAACGGATATGATTCGTTATCTTCTTTCAAACGATAAGCATTTCCATAAAAAATCAAAGATGGATGATAAAACCGTTATCGTTGACGAGATTTTCTCCTCAGAGCTGACAGCCGGCTTCCCCGGACTTCACGATGTTCACCTTTCAACTATTCCGATTTTCTTAACGTCAATGGTTGACCAGCAAATAACACCTCACTACCTTGACATTACCGAAGGCTACGGCGTTCCTGCCGATGTTTGTCCGCTCCCCTCAGCCGAGGCAGGCGTTGCCATAAACGACGATTATCCGCTTTTCGGCAAATGTGCACTTACCTGCAATATGCCTTGTGACGGCTCGGTTATCAACGCAAGCTTTATTGACAGACGTTTTGATATACCCACTCACCCAATAAACGTTCCCCTTCGCTATAACGGTGAGGATGTTCAGGAATACGCCGTTGCTGAGGTTAGATCTGCTATCAAGTTTATTGAAGAGCAGACAGGGGTTAAATTCAATTGGGACGCTTTTTCAAAAGCCATGGAAAGGTATAATTTTCAGCTTGATTACGAAATGCAGAAATGGGATATAAACAAAACCGATTATCCCCAGTTAACGGG
>JAFLUN010000021.1:13236-27786 GCA_022508785.1 Oscillospiraceae bacterium | reverse complement strand
GCATTGCTCCTTATTTTTTCACCTCAGAACTTCGCCTGTTTCTGCCACCGGCAGCGGCTCGTTCTTCGCCCCACATCGTCCCGTTCTTTTTAATGAATAATTTACTCCCTCAGTCTCGCCTGCGGCGAGCCAACTCCCTCAAAGAGGGAGCTGAAGTCTGTTGTAAAAATTTTAACCAATTAAAAAAAACGGAAGCCGATCAAGACTTCCGTTTTGTATTAAGTAATGTTAATTTTTTAATTGCAAATTATTCAGCGTCGTCGCTCTTTTTTCTTGTAAGAATCAAAGCTGCGCCTGCAACTGCTGCAACTGCTGCAACTGCAATGAATGATACGTCGCCTGTGTTGGGGATAACTGTTGTATTATCACCGTTGCCCCAGTCATTACCGTCGTCACCGTTGCCCCAGTCGTCGCCGCCCCAGTTATAACCCGGATCATCGCCGCCTTCGCCGTCACCGCCGCCGAAGAGAAGGTCGCCGATAGTGCCGAGAATGCCAAGGATTGTATCAAGGAAGCTGCCTGATGATGAATTGTCATTGTCCCAAGGAAGAGTGAAGTCGCCGAAATCGGGGAATTGGAATCCGCCGTCACCTTCGCCGCCAAAACCTTCAAAGAATGCAAGAATCTCTTTAACAGTTTCGTTGTCTTCAATCTCGCCTACCTCAACAAGCTCAGATAAAGCTGTTGCAATATCGGGAAGCTGGCTTACAACGATTTTACCGCTATTAATATCGTCACGAATCTTATCTCTGATTTCTTCAAACGATGCACCATTATTGATCAAGTCTGCAAGCTCCTGAGCATACTCTTCTGCTGAAACCTCAGGCTCAGCGTCTCCGCCGATACCGCCGATAGCACCCATAATTTGATCAACAATGCTTGATAAATCTCCGCTTTCGCCATCACCGCCGGCGCCGCCCATAAGAGCTTCACCTGCCATAGTGATTGCAGTACCTGCATCAATATAACCGCCTGAAACAATAGCAACGATTTCACCGATAGCTGCTCCCGGATCAGAAGTAGCGCCGGAAAGTACATAAAGATAATATGCCTGCCATGCTTCATCCCAGTTCATAAGAGAACCGTCTTCTCTGGTGTAAATGCCCTGTTCCATAATCTCGGCGTAGGTGCCTACATACAAGAGAGGGTTATTTACTGCTGCATTAAAGTTGTCCGGATCCTCAACAATTTCAGCAGGGCTGCTGACGCCGTTGAATGCGGCAAATGCCATAACTGACATTGATAATACCATTGCCAAAGCAACGAGAACTGCAATTAGTTTTTTCATAATCACATTTTCCTTTCATTTTTTGAAAATTGCTGTTTAAGGTAATCCACCTTTATTCTTCATCATTATACAATACAAAATTTGCAATGTCAACACAAATTTTTAAAAAAATAGATTGCTTTTTAGCTTTTTGATTTTAGTTTTTTCATAAATATTGTTGCAACGGGCAAAATACATAAAACTAATATATTTATGGAGTGTAAAAAAATGTTCGGAAACAAATCAAAAAAAGAAAAAATGTTTGAGGCTCGGAGAAAAATGGAAAAATTAAATATAGAGCTCGGTAAAATGTGGAATGAAGATTACGATGAAATTCCCTCGGATGTTAACGGAAGCTATACCGGAACACCGAAGGACGGCGGCGAGCCGCAGCAAGACGCAGACGATTTATAAACAAAAACCTTCGTGTATATTATAATATTGTATATTTATTTTCAAAAAACTATTGATTTATTTATTATTGTATGGTAATATATGCAATGTAAGAATATCCGTTATGTTGAGAGTGGGGCGACCCGCTCTCTTAAATTTATAAGGGAAAGTAATCTGCACAAATACATAATCGGCAGATTTGCTTGACTTTTTACAGGAGTAAAATATGAAAAAGAATACTGCAAGTGTCGTTTGGGACATTGCAAAGCCTATTGCAGAAAACTTAGGCCTTATCCTTTGGGACGTTAAATTTTTAAAGGAAGGCACAAAATGGTATTTGCGCATAACCATTGACAAGGAAGGCGGCGTTACCATTGACGACTGCGTTAATATGCACCGCGCTATTGACGCACCCTTAGACGAGGCTGACCCTATTGAGCAAAGCTACAATTTGCAGGTACAGTCCCCCGGAATTGAAAGAGAGCTCACAAGGGATTTTCACTTTGAAGCGTATTTAGGTGAAAGCGTTTGGGTAAGGCTAATAAAGCCATACGAGGGAGTTCGTGATTTTAAGGGCGTTTTGGTAGCTTTTGACAATGAATCCGTAACCATTTCTCCGGACGATGAAACGGAGATAAATATAAAGAAAAAAGAGGCCTCATTTATTAAGGCTGACGATTTTGGAGGTTTTGAAGAAAATGAATAAGGAATTTTTTGAAGCAGTTGCTTTAATGGAAAAGGAAAAAGGTATTTCCGCTGATTACCTTTGCGAAAAGATTGCAGACGCAATTGTTAAAGCGGCAAGAAAAGACTATAACGGCGCTGACGTTGTATTCTGCGACATTGATGCAGAAAAACAGACTTTCAGAGTTTATGTTAAAAAGCCGATTGTTGCAGAGGAAGATTATGTTGACCCGTTTGCTGAGGCTTCCGTTGAAGAGGCAAAGGAGTATTTGGAAAATCCTCAGCCCGGCGAGTACTTAGAATATGACCTTGATACTATGAAATTCGGAAGAATTGCGGCGCAGACCGCAAAGCACGTTATCCGTCAGGGAATTAAAGAGGCTGAACGCGGTCAGGTAATCCGTGAATTTCAGTCAAAGAGCCAGGACCTTGTTAATGCTAAGGTCAGCAGAATTGACCCGATTAACGGCAATATAACTCTTGAAATCGGCAACGGCTCTGCAGTTTTGCCCCGTTCAGAGCAAATCCCCGGCGAAACCTTTACAGAGGGCGATTTAATTAAGGTTTACGTTGTTGAGGTTAAGGATACCGACCGCGGTCCGAGAGTTATGCTTTCACGCTCTAAAGCGGGCTTTGTAAAAAGACTTTTCGAGCAGGAGGTCCCCGAAATATTTGACGGTATCGTTACTGTCAATGCAATTTCCCGTGATGCAGGCAGCCGCACTAAAATGGCAGTAAGCTCTAAAGAGGCAGAGGTTGACCCAATAGGCGCTTGCATTGGTCAAAGGGGCGCCCGTGTTAATAAAATTGTTGAAATTCTCGGCGGAGAAAAAATTGATATCGTTAAATACAGTGACGACCCTGCAGAGTTTATCTCCGCAGCGCTCGCTCCTGCAGATGTTTTAAAGGTTGAAATTTTGGATGCGGAAACCGAAAACCCGAAGGCTAAAAAATCCTGCTCGGTTACCGTGCCCGACAATCAGCTTTCCCTTGCTATCGGTAACAAAGGTCAAAATGCCCGTCTTGCCGCGCAATTAACGGGCTGGAACATTGACATTAAGCCTGAAAGCGGATTTTACGAGGGCTAATCTTTAAGGCGGTGATATTTTGAAACCGAAAAAAATTCCTTTAAGAAAATGCAACGGCTGCGGTGAGCAAAAAGACAAAAGAGAGCTTGTCCGTATAGTTAAAAACTCGAACGGTGAAATAAACCTTGACGTTACGGGTAAAATGCCGGGCAGAGGCGCTTATATTTGCCCTTGCATAGAATGCTTACAAAAGGCACGGAAAGCCCGACGCATTGAAAAGGCTTTTGAGTGCCCCGTTCCGTCAGAGGTTTACGACAAATTAGAGGAGCAGCTTAAAAACAATGGCTGAAAATAAATTAAAAGGGCATTTAGGGCTGTGCCGAAGGGCAGGAAAAATGTCTTTAGGGCACGACGCGGCTCTCACGCAGATAAAAAAACGAAAAGCATTTTTGGCAGTTTGCTGTAAAGATTCGTCAGAGCGGCTGATTGCTGAAATCCGCGATGAATGTAATTTTGACGGCAGGAATATAAAATTTATTACGGCAGACATTACATCGGACGAAATTTATTTTTATATCGGAGTAAAGTCAAAGGTTTTCACCGTTGATGACAAAGGATTTGCCGATATGCTTATAAGCGATTTAACGGGAGGTATTGAATATGGCTATTGCAACTAAAAAATTCAAGGTCAGCGATCTTGCAAAAAACTTTGATTTACAAAGCAAAGAGATAATCGAAACTCTGGCGAAATTTACTGAGGGCGAAAAGAAAGCCTCAACGGCGGTTGAGGAAAAGGATCTTGACGTTCTTTTTGACCTTATTACAAAAAATCACGGAGTAGAAAATTTTGACGCATATTTCGCTTCTGCTGCTGAAGAAAAGCCGAAGAAAGAATTAACTCAGCAGAAAGAGAATACAAATAAGAAACAGGAAAAAGCTAATCCGCCAAAGCCGCATAACGGCAAGACGGAAAAGGCAGACAAAGCGCAAAAGAGTGCTAATAACAACAAACCTGCTCCTGCTAATAACAAACCCTTTGAAAAGAAGGAGAAAAAGGAAAAGCCCAAGGACGACCGCCCAATGCAGTCAAGAACCAAGGGTGAAATCAGGCGAATTGACACAAGAGCCAACTCCTTCGACGCAGAAAAATACAACGAAAAATATGAAAATATTGCTCCTGCAAGCTCAAGTAATTCAGACAATCTTGTTAAGAAGCAGAAGCTTAAACAGAAATCCCAGCAGTATCGCCGCCAGGGCACACACGGCGGAAAGAGAGAGACTGAGGCAGAAAGATTAAAGAGAATAGCCGCTGAGCGCGCTAAGAAGCCCCCAGTTATTACGGTCGGTGATGAAATCACGGTAGGAGAACTCGCTTCCCGCCTTAAAATGACCGCCGCTGAGGTTATCAAAAAACTCTTCTCTTTAGGTCAAATGTCCGCCATTAACGATGTTATTGACTATGACACCGCTGAAATCGTTGCAACTGAATTGGGCGCAAAGGTCAACCGTGAGGTTGTTGTTACCATTGAAGAGAGAATTATTGACGATTCCGAGGACAACGCAGAAGACCTTATGCCCCGTGACCCTGTTGTTTGCGTTATGGGCCACGTTGACCACGGTAAAACCTCGATTCTTGACGCAATTAGAAATTCTGCCGTTACTGAGACAGAGGCAGGCGGCATTACACAGCACATAGGCGCTTACAGAGTTGACCTGAACGGTCAGAAGATAACATTCCTTGACACACCCGGTCACGAAGCATTCACCTCTATGCGTGCAAGAGGTGCCATGGCAACGGATATTGCAGTTTTGGTCGTTGCCGCTGACGACGGCATTATGCCCCAGACAGTTGAGGCTATTAACCACGCAAAAGCCGCTGAGGTTTCAATTATCGTTGCTATCAACAAAATGGATAAACCCGGCGCTTCCGTTGATAAAATTATGCAGCAGTTAACGGAATACGAGCTCGTTCCTGAAGAATGGGGCGGCGATATTATCTGCGTTCCCGTTTCTGCAAAAACACATATGAATATCGACAAGCTTCTTGAGAATATTCTTCTTGTGGCTGAAATGAGAGAGCTTAAAGCAAACCCCAACAGAGCCGCAAAGGGTATTGTTATTGAAGCCCGTCTTGATAAGGGCAGAGGCCCCGTTGCAACGCTTCTCGTTCAGAACGGTACTTTGAGTTCCGGTGACACCATAGTTGCAGGCTCAGCCGTGGGCAGAGTTCGCGTTATGGTTGACGATAAGAGAAGAAAGATGAACACTGCCGGTCCTTCCGTTCCCGTTGAGATTATGGGTCTTGACGAGGTGCCCCAGGCAGGCGACGTTTTCGACGCAGTTTCAGACGAAAAGCTTGCCCGCGCCCTTGTTGAGCAGAGAAGGCAGAAAGCTAAGGAAGAGCAGTTCAGTCAATATCAAAAGGTTACTCTTGACAATCTCTTCTCCACCATTAAAGCAGGTGAAATTAAAACTCTTAACATTATTGTTAAGGCAGACGTTCAGGGCTCGGTTGAGGCAGTTCGTCAAAGTCTTGAAAAGCTTACCAACGAAGAGGTTGCCGTTAAGGTTATCCACGGCGGCGTCGGCGCAGTTAACGAATCAGACGTTATGCTTGCAAACGCTTCCAACGCTATTATCGTTGGCTTTAACGTACGCCCGGACCCTGTTGCTTCGGAAATTGCAGAGCGTGACGGCGTTGATATGAGAATGTACCGCATTATTTACGACTGCATTGAAGAGATTGAGGATGCTATTAAGGGTATGCTCGCTCCCAAATTCCGTGACGTTGAGCTGGGCCGTGTTGAGGTTCGTAACGTATTCAAGCTCTCTTCTGCAGGTACTATTGCAGGCAGCTACGTTCTTTCCGGTAAGGTTACAAGAAATGCACGAATCCGCGTTGTCCGTGACGGTATCGTTATTATTGACGACGCAATTTCTTCCCTTAAGCGTTTCAAGGACGACGTTAAAGAGGTAGCCTCCGGTTATGAATGCGGTATCGGCCTTGAAAAATTCAACGACATTAAAGAGGGCGACATTCTTGAGGCCTTCATAACAGAGGAATACAAAGATTAAACCGAAGGGTATATAAATTAAGAGTAAACGATGAATGAATTGACAAGAGTGATTTGCGAAAGATTTTTCGTTGTAAAAAGGCGCAAAATCTCAAGAATACTTTGTGTATTGTAAGATTTTGGAACGCATTTACGGCGGAAAAGGTTCGCAAAGCACCGAAGTCACATTTAGTCAGAGTTTACGGGAGGTATTATGGCAGGTTACAGAACAAGCCGAGTTGCTGAGGATATTAAGCGTGAAATCGTGGCTGTTATCCGTGAGCTTAAGGACCCGAGGGTGAAAGACAAAATTTTAACCGTTGTCCGTGTGGACGTCAGCTCCGATTTATCTTACGCTAAAGTTTATGTCAGCTCCATAAACGGAATTGAAGATGCAAAAGAGGCAGTTAAAGGGCTTAAAAGCGCCTGCGGGCTAATCCGTCACGAAATAGGCGCAAGGCTGAGACTTCGCAAAACACCCGAGCTTTCCTTTGTCGCCGACAATTCCGTTGAACACGGTATGGAAATTTTCCGCAAAATAGAAAGTATAGAGAGTATAGAGGGGAATGCAGATGAGAGTAACTCTTAAAGACTGTGCTGATATTTTAAAAAATCATCAAAGCTTTCTCATATTAACCCACGCAAGCCCTGACGGGGACACGCTGGGCAGTGCATTTGCGCTAAAACGAGCTTTACAGAAAATCGGCAAGCCGTCATTTGTTTTGTGCAATGATGAAATTCCGCAGAAATACTCATTTTTGTGGGAGGGAATTACCAATGACGATATAGATTTTGAAGCGGTAATTTCCGTTGACGTTGCAGACCGCAAGCTTTTAGGCGAAAAGATAAATCAAGAATACGGCGACAAAATCGTGCTGGCTATTGACCATCATCTTTCTCACAGGGATTTTGCGGAAAACACATATTTGTGTGATAAAGCCTCAAATGCCGAAAACATTTACAGTCTTATAAATGAAATGGATATCCCGATAGATGCGGGGATTGCCACTTGCATTTACTGCGGAATGGCGACGGACACAGGGTGCTTCCTTTTTTCCAGCACCACGCCCGAAACTCACAAAATCGCCGCCGCTCTTATGGAAAAAGGCGCTGATTTTGTACTTGTAAACAGAAAGATGTTTGAAACGAAAACCGCATCTTATTTAAAACTGGAGCAAATGGCGCTGAGCACAATTGAGCTTCATTTCGGCGGAAAATGCGCCGTTATGCAAATAACACAGGATATGTTCCGTGAAAGTAAATCCAATGACGGCGAGTGTGACGGCATAGCATCTCTCCCACGTAAAATTGAAGGCGTACTTATCGGAATTACCATTAAAGAAAAGTCTAACGGCAATTTTAAAGTGTCAGTCAGAACGGTTGAACCGTATGATGCGGCGGCGATTTGCGCCAATTTCGGCGGCGGCGGTCACAACCGCGCGGCAGGCTGTGAATTTGAGTGCTCTCTTGAAGAGGCAAAGAGTGAACTCCTCAAATTCATTGGGGAAAAGGTAATATGACGGGAATAATTTGTCTTAACAAGCCCCAAAATATTTCGTCTTTTTTAGCCGTTAAAAAGGCTTCGCGTCTTTTGGGCGTAAAAAAAGCAGGGCATACGGGCACTCTTGACCCGTTAGCTACGGGTGTTCTTGTAATAATGCTCGGTGGCGGCACCCGTTTTATTGATTTTCTCCCTGAAAGCGAGAAAAGCTACACCGCCCGCGTGCTTTTAGGTACTCGCACGGACACATTAGACATTACGGGTAACGTTTTAGAAGAAAAAGATGTCCACGTTACCGAAAATGAAATAATAAAGGTTTGCGAAGGCTTCCTCGGCGAAACAATGCAAATTCCGCCTATGTTTTCGGCTATTCAAAAAGACGGTGTCCGCCTTTACGACTTAGCCCGAAAAGGTATTGAAATTGAGCGTACTCCCCGAAAAATCAATATTAAAGAGATAACCGCCTACAATTTTGACGGAAAGTCCTTTTCTCTTGACGTCACCTGCTCGGCAGGTACGTATATCCGCTCATTAGCATCGGACATCGGCGAGTTCCTCGGCACAGGCGCTTGCCTTACCTCTCTTTGCAGAACCAAAGCAAACGGATTTTCCGTTGACTGTGCTTTAACTCTTGAGGAAATAGAAGAGCATAAAATCAAAGGCGATATTGAAAAATACATTATCCCCGTAGAAAAGGCTCTGTCCTTCTATGGTGCCGTAACAGTTTCCTCTGCTCAAAGCGTTCGTTTTCGCAACGGCGGAGAGCTTGATATTCGCCGAATACACAATAATTTTGAAAATAAGCTTTACCGTGTTTTTTCTCCCGATAATCAATTTTTGGGACTGGGCGAGGCGGACACGGAAAGAGGAATTTTAAAGCCGAAGAGGGTGTTTGTTTCAAGTGAATGATTTAGCATTGGCTCTCGGCACATTTGACGGTATTCACAAGGGGCACCTAAATGTGCTTTATGAAACAAAAAAGCTTGAAAATGAAGGGCTTACCCCTGCAGTTTTGGTTTTTGACCGCCATCCGCAAGAGGTTTTAACGGGGCAAAAGCATTTTTTGCTGTTATCCCCTTCGGAAAAGAACAGAATTTTTAAACAAAACGGCATCTTGCCCGTAAATATATGCTTTGAAGAAATAAAAGACCTATCCCCCGAAGAATTTGTTTTATTTACAAAAAATTTAGGAGCAAAGGCGCTGGTTTGCGGTGAAAATTTCCGTTTCGGCAAAAATTCCTCGGGAAATACGGAAATACTATGGAAGTTGTGCGAAAAATATGGTATAATATTCCGTACCGCCAAAAGCGAATACTGCGGCGGCAGTTTAATCAGCTCTTCCCGAATCCGTGAGCTTATAAGACAGGGTGAAACGGAAAAAGCAAATGAAATGCTGGGCAGAAATTTTTCCTACGATTTTCCCGTAACTCACGGTAAAGGCAACGGCACTGCTTGGGGCTTTCCCACGGCTAATCAGAAAATTCCCGATTATTTTATCCGCCCGAGGTTTGGAGTTTACGCATCACGGCTGGTTTTCGACGGCAAAATTTACCCTGCTGTTACCAATTTCGGGGTCAAGCCTACCGTTACGGATTTAGGCGATGTGGTAAGTGAAACATTTATACTCCGTTTTGACGGTGATTTATACGGGAAAACACTCCGTGTTGAGCTTATAAAATTTTTGCGGGACGAGCAGAAATTTGAGAGTATAGACGCCCTTATTTCACAAGTAAAACAAGACAGTAAAAAAGCGGTCGAGATTTTCGACTGCTCAAAATAGAAAATAATTTATTTGGCGAAAGGATTGATTTAAAATGTTGGCATTAGAAAAAGCGTTTTGCAGAGTTTATCAAAAGGTCTTTTTTGTATTCCAATGCTTCCTTGACTGGTCAGAGCCTCAGCTCCTTACAGGCCCCGGCGCTGTAAAAAAGCTCCCTGCCCTTATTAAAGAAAAAGGGCTTTCAAAGGTGCTTGTTGTTACTGATAAAGGTCTGACAAGTCTTGGTCTTCCCAACGGACTTTATGAGGAGCTTGACAACGCAGGTATTGGCTATGTAGTTTACGACGGCGTTCAGCCCAACCCCTCAATTGACAATATTGAGGAAGCAAGACAGATGTATGTTGACAACGGCTGTCAGGGTATTATTGCATTTGGCGGCGGATCCCCCATGGACTGCGCAAAGCTTGCAGGCGCAAGAGTTGTTAAACCCAACCAGCCTGTTGTTAAAATGCGCGGCGTTATGAAAATTATGAAAAAGCTGCCCCCCTTCTTTGCTGTTCCCACAACGGCAGGCACAGGCTCAGAGACTACCCTTGCAGCGGTTGTTTCAAACCCCAAAACTCATGAAAAGAACGCTTGTAACGACCCCGTTCTTCGTCCGAAATATGCAGTTCTTGACCCGGAGCTTACAATAGGTCTTCCGCCTCACATTACCTCCACAACGGGTATGGATGCTTTGACCCACGCAGTTGAAGCTTATATCGGCAAGAGTAATGTGGCGACCACCCGAAACTATGCTGAAAAGGCAACTGCACTTATTTTCTCAAACCTTGAAACTGCTTACAACGACGGCAAAAACATTGAAGCTCGAAACAATATGCTTTTGGCTTCATACTATGCAGGTATGGCATTCACCCGTGCTTACGTAGGTTACGTTCACGCTGTTGCGCACAACCTGGGCGGTCAGTACGGAATCCCCCACGGTCTTGCAAATGCAGTTATTCTTCCCGTCGTTCTCGAAAAATTCGGCAGCGCAATTTATCCGCAGTTAGCCGCCCTTGCTGACATAGTAGGCATTACAGGTCAGACTGAGGAAGAAAAGGCAAAGATGTTCATTGCTGAAATTTACGCTATGAACGAGAGAATGAATATTCCGAAGGGCTTTACACAGATTAAGGAAGAAGATATTCCGATTATTGTTGAGCGTGCGCTTAAAGAGGGTAATCCCCTTTACCCCGTTCCCGTGATTTGGGATAAAGAAGAAATGACAGAGCTTGTAAAGTCACTTATGATTGCTGAGTAATTATCAATCAGAACATATAAAAAACCGCTTACGGACTGTAAGCGGTTTCTTTTTTTGTGATTCACTTTTAATAACTTTATGAAAGCGTAATTATTTCTGCCTGTTCGTTTGTTTCCATATTAAATGAGGTAAGTCTTGCTTTCCAGGTAATATCCTCGCTTTTATAAGCATCAACAAATTCCGATGAGAACGCATAAAAGTAATTTCCTATATATGTTCCGCCGATAATGTCGGTTGCCAAATTTCCTAATCCATACCGTGCAATTTCATAAACTGTACCGTCTGCCACTTTGTAACGGATAAACATCTGATTTCTGCCGGAATTTATACTGAACGGAACTGCAAATTCTCCATCCCCAAGCGAAACAAAGGCTTTATATGCGTAAGACAGATTGCTTATAACGTAATCCATATTATTCCCCACCAAGACTTTGGAAAGCTCTTTCGGGTTTTTAGGGTCTGCCACTGAGAAAAGGGAAACTTTCATATTTCCGTTTGCATTAAACTCGTCACCGTCATAGCCTACGCCTATGAGCATTCCGTTGCCAATGGGGTGCAGGTAGCTTGAAAAGCCCGGGAGCTTTAATTCGCCTTCTATTTTCGGATTTGTCGGGTCTGAAAGGTTTATTACAAACAACGGGTCTGTTTGACGGAAGGTAACAACATAAGCGTAATCGCCGATATACCTTGCCGAGCGGATTTGCTCATTCTTTGCAAAGCCGTCAATAAGACCTACCCGGTTCATATCTTCGTCAAAAACGTAGAGCTTATTCGTTTCACCTAAAAAAGATATAGATGCGTCCTGACCGTCGCCGATAACCTTTGTCTCTCTGCAAGTGGTTGCAATTCTGAAAAAGCCCTTGTATTCGCTCATGGAAAGATTGTCGTTAAGTCTGCCCTGAGCTTTTGCAGACGCCTTATACTGCACGCCGTTTTCGGTAAATTCAAATTTGCAAATATTTAAATAGCTATCATATTTTTGATTATCGTATTTACGTTCAACAATAAACAGACTGTTTTCGGTGGCATAAACGTTTGACGGGTCACCGAAAACCGCCGAAGAATCTGTCCTTTTTGAAGATGCAACGTCAATTGTGCTGATAACCGCGAAGGTGGGTGTGTCCGTATCTTTTATAAGCGTTATTTTATCTGCCGGAACGCGTTCGCAGGCACCGTTTTCCGTGATTTCGGGAATAGCTTTTTTCTTATAATCCCTTGCTGAAATATCTACGCAGTAGTTTGAAACAACGTAAAGCTTGCCTTTATTTAATCTGCTTGAAACGTAATCCCCCGACTGAGCAAAGCTTGACAGTAAGCTGACATTTTGAGGATTTGATACGTCATAAACGTTAACATTTGTTTTAGCACAAGCCCAGCTCAAAGGATAACCGCAGGCGTAAATTTCCCCAAAAAAGCCGTTGTAAACCTCGGGTTTTTCATTCTCCGGATAATTGTATTCGGTAAAAATTACCGTGAGCTTATTTTCGGTAAGATAAATTTCCTGAATAAAAACATTGCCGTCAAGCTTTATTTCAGAGGATTTACTCATTTTGCCGTTTTCGGCATTTACAATGTACACGGTGTCATTATCTCTGTCCACCAAATAAATATTCTTGCCGTCGGTCTTGATAATATCCCCTTCGTCCACATTTGCTTCCTGGGTGTTTGTTGTGCCGAAGCTGCTGTTGCTTGTGTTTTCATCACTTGCCGAAGCCCCCGGCGCTGCCATTTCATTTTTGCTTCCCGCAGTTTCGGAAGTATTCCACCCAATATCTGCTGATGCAAAATCTTCTATTGCATTGACGGCGTAAGTCTGCTCACTTTTCATTTCCTTTAGCTTTGCGTAGATTTCATCATAGCTGTTGGCTGTTGACTGAACAAAGCCGTCATTGATAAGAGGTATTTTTTTCGATTTTTGAATACTGCCGTAAACGGTGACACCGCTAAGTAAAAGCGCAAAGGCGGCGGCAACCGCAACAAACTTGTATACTGTTTGTTTTCTAAGTCTTTTTTGGGGTTTTGCTTCCTCAATTTCATTGTCAAGCATTTGAATTATATTCTCTTTTGAAAGTGAGGGCGGGGTTTGGGCTTTAATATTATCGCTTATATACTTTTCTATATCTTTTTTCATTACTCTAACTCCTTTCGCATTTTGGAAAGTGCTCTTCTTTTTTTTGTGCGTACGGTAATCGGAGACAGACCGAGAATTTTTGCAATTTCTCCCGACTTAAATCCGCCCACTGCCGACAAAAGTACGGTTTCCCGTGATACTCCGTCAAGCAAATCGAGAGCTTTTTTTACGTCGGCAGAAATGAAATCCTCTGTTTCATATGTAAGATTTTCGGGTAACTCTTCCGTTTTTTCACGGAAGGTCTTTTTACAGGAATTTGAAAGTGCAGTGAATAAATATGATTTGAATTTTGTTGGGTCGTAAAGACCGTGCATACTTTTAAAGACGGACAAAGCCGCCTCTTGAACAGCGTCCTCGGCATCGTGTGTGTTTTTGCAAATACTCAGAGCAAAACGGTACATATCGTTTGCATAATACTCGTAAAGCTTGCCGAAAGCCTCTTTGTCGCCACTCTTGGAATAGACAACGTATTTTAAAATATCATCGGTCATACTCTTCACCTCTTTTGCACTTTCATTATATTAGAGTAAGAAAAATACATAAGTGTTTCAAAAAAATATAAAAATTTACGGATTAACTCCATCAAAAAACGGTCATCTTGTAGGGGCGGTTCCCCAGAACCGCCCGCAAGTTACTGATAAATTTGAACCGTGTTGCGTGACGATGAAGGCATCGCCCCCTACTGTCTAATATCTAAAAAAACCTCTCACGGTTACGCAAGAGGTTAATTTCATTTATATTCTGTTTTAATAGTAATATCCTGTGCTTGTTACCAGTGCACCTGCAAATACAACCCAAATGATAGCAAGAACAACGCCAATTGCATACAGCACAAGATTTGCTTTTGCAAAATTTCTAAGGCTTTTGCTCTTGTCACTGCCGAATGCTGTTACAAAAAGCATAATAATGCCGATAATCGGTATTCCAAAAAGGATTGAATAGCCTATGTATTGACCGACAGTCACGGGTTTGTATTCCTCAGGCAGCATATTTTCATTAAACGTTGCATATCCGTACGGCTGGCTGTACGGCGGCGTTGAATAAGCCGGCTGAGAGCCCACGGGCTGCACAAAAGGCGGCTGTGGCTGTGAGTAGGCTTGCTGGGGTTGTGCGTATGATGCTTGCGGCTGTTCATAGGCCTCTGTGCTTGCCTGATTTACCCCGTTTTCCTGACCGTTGTCATTCGGTAATACTGCTCCGCAGCCTGTGCAAAAAACGGCTTTATCGTCATTTGCTACACTGCATTTGTCGCATATTTTCATTTTTATCACCCTTCATCAAAAATTTACGGCTTTTACCTTTTCGGTTTAGCTTTATTTTATTATATATTTTAAGGTGATAAAAAGTCAAGAGATTATATAAAATTAAGGTAAATTCCCTCAGTAATGTCAGTTATATTGTAGGGGCGTGTGCCCACATCCGCCCGTTGATTACTGAAACGTTTATGCTTTTTACGGGACGATGAGGGCA
>JAFLUN010000021.1:10598-13136 GCA_022508785.1 Oscillospiraceae bacterium | reverse complement strand
AAAATATATCCCAACGCCGCCAAAAGAGCCTCGTCTGCGCCCTCATTTCGCAAAAGCATTATAAGCCCGGAAAGCATCGCCGCCTCAGGGTCATTTAAGAGCCTGCTGAGATTACTTTTGCCGATATTCCCCTCTTGCACATTTTGTTTCGCTATTTGGTTTTTCTTTTCCTGCCCGAATGTTGATTTAAAATCGGGAAAAGAATACCCGTCGGGAAATTCAATGGGCAGTTTCGTAACCTTAGGTCTGATTTTTTCAGGCTTTCCCGTAACGCTAAAATTATCTTTTGCATTATACGTATTTTTGTTTATGTGAGTTGCACGCTCCAAAGCCTGCCGCTCTAAAAAATTTATATCCGACATTATAACAGCCCCCGAAGTTCAGGTAAAATTTGAATTATATGAAGAAATTTGACTGCCTCATCGGCACGCCTTTGTCTGTCCGGCCCTAAAAGGGGTTTTAGGTGCATAATCAGCTTTATTCTGTCGTCGTTATCGTTCATTTTGCCGATTGCCGACATTATGGGCTGCATAGCTTCCATTGAAAGAGCAGGCGCTTCGATTATTTCTTTTTTATCTTTTTGCGCATCTCCCAAAAGAGATGATGCCACGCCTTTAAGCCGCTCCATATCTTCATTACTTACGGACGCCAGCAAATTTTCCAAATCCGTCATAGCCGTCCTCCTTATTCGTCTTCCGAAAGAATATCGTAAAGCGCTTTTGCGCGCTCAGAGTTAAGTATCTTTTTAAGCTCTGCCTCGTTATTCATAATCGCATCAAGTTTTTTTCTCATATCGCCGGGAATACTGTTCAGTAACGCATCACTGGACTTTGCTTTTTTCATTTGCTTAATCATTTCTTCCTGCTCCCTGCTGAATTTCTCATAACTCATTGATTTCCACCGCCAATTTATTGTATAATTAGTATATTATATTGACAATTTCGGAGTAATATGATGAGAATCCTTGTACTTTCTGATTCACACAGAAATAAATTTGCCCTTGAACGGGCAATAAAAAATCAGCCTAACGCTGATATTGTGGTGTTTTTGGGCGACGGCGAATATGATTTTGACGCTTGCAGAAGGCTTATTCGAACACCGCTGGTGTATGCCGTTCGCGGAAACGGGGATTTTTATTCATCTTTGCCTGAATCTCAAATTATCGAGGCAAACAACACCCGCATTTACATAACCCACGGGTATAATGAAAGAGTAAAATTTGACACTCAGTATCTTTGCGATAAGGTTAAGGACTACAAATGCTCGCTGGGGCTTTACGGTCACACTCATATTCAAAAATATGAGTATCTTGAAGGCGTGCATCTTTATTGCCCCGGCTCGCTTTTACACGAGGAATACGGCGTGGTTGACATAACGGACAAGGGAATTATGTGCATAAATATGAAATGCAGATGGGACTGACACAATGCTTTTAAAAAACGCGAACGTAATATTTGAAGAAGAAATAAAAAAATGCAGCTGCCAAATTGCTGGCGGAAAAATTGTGAAAATTTCGCAAGATGATATTTCCGACAGTGAAATAATTGACTGTGAAGGGCTTTTTCTGTCCCCGGGTTTTATTGATTTGCACGTTCACGGTGGCGGCGGTTACTCGTTTATGGACGAAAACCCCGACAATATAAAAAAAGCCGCCCACGCTCACGCTCTTCACGGCACAACGGGTATTTTGCCTACAATGCTTTCTTCACCGGAAGAAATGCTGATGAAATGCGCAGACAGAATTGCAGAATTTGCAGAGGATTTTGAAAATTCCAACATTTTAGGAGTTCACTTTGAGGGGCCTTATCTTTCCCCTGCAATGAGCGGTGCGCAAAGTGACGATTCGATTTTTCCCGTCAATGTAAGCTCCCCTCTTTTGACGGTTGAAAATCTTAAAATGATTACTATGGCGCCGGAGCTCGACAATGCTCAAAATCTTGCAAAGCAGTTTGCGGAAAAAGGCGTTACCGTTGCCGCGGGGCATACAAACGCCACCTTTGAAGAAACCGAATCGGCTTTTGACAACGGATTTTCTGATTTTACTCACATTTACAATGCAAGCTCGTCTTTACACAAAGAGGGCGCGTTCCGCATTGCAGGTGCGGTTGAAGCGGCGCTTACCAACGACAAATGCACCGTGCAGGTTATCGGCGATTTACGCCATTTGCCGACAGGGTTAGTCCGTTTAATTTATAAATGCAAAGGTGCGGATAAAGCCTATTTCATAACTGACGGACTTGAATTTTCCGCCGCCGATTTAGCTGAGGGCGAAAGGGTAATTCAGGCAAACGGCGTTCCGGCAGTCTACAAAAACGGCGTTATGATGACAGGGGATCTCTCACGGCTTGCAGGCAGTGCCTCGTCAATGGATACAATTCTTAAAAATGCCGTAAAATACGTGGGTATTCCCCTCACCGACGCCGTAAAAATGGTGTCGTCAACTCCTGCAAAGGTAATCGGTGTTGATAACAAAAAAGGCTGCATAAAAGAAAATTTTGATGCAGACCTTGTTCTTTTTGATGAAGATTTTAATATTAA
>JAFLUN010000021.1:7465-10498 GCA_022508785.1 Oscillospiraceae bacterium | reverse complement strand
CGGGTGTTTTACTTTGTTTATCTGACTTTCTTAGTCGTTGATAAGCTCAATGATGCACATTTCTGCTGCATCGCCGCGTCTCGGGCCGGTCTTGATTATACGAGTGTATCCGCCGTTTCTGTCAGCATACTTCGGGGAAACCTCTTCAATAAGCTTCTTTGCGACAGCTTCCTTTGTAACATAGGAATAAACCTGTCTTTTTGCATGAAGGCTATTATCTTTACCAATGGTAATCATTTTTTCAGCCATTGCTCTGACTTCTTTTGCTCTGGTTACCGTTGTTTCAATTTGACCGTTCTCAATAAGGTAAGTTACCATACCTCTGAGCATAGACTTACGGTGATCGCTTGTTCTGCCAAGTTTTCTTGTTCCGGGCATTCAAAATCACTCCTTTATTATTCGTCTTCCTTACGTAAAGAAAGATTGAGAGAATCGAGCTTTGCAATAACCTCGTCAAGTGACTTACGGCCTAAGTTGCGGACTCTCATCATATCTTCTTCTGATTTACTGATAAGCTCTTCCACTGTAAATATTCCTGCACGCTTTAAGCAGTTGAAGGAACGAACTGAAAGATCTAACTCCTCGATAACCATTTCGAGGATCTTACCCTTTGAATCGTCATTCTTAACGATCATTGTTTCTGTTTCTCTTGCCTCTTCGGAAAGATCAACAAAAAGGTTAAGATGGTCTGTAAGGATTTTTGCGCCGAGAGATACTGCCTCCTGCGCTGAAATAGTGCCGTCTGTCCAAATCTCGATTGACAGTTTGTCATAGTCTGTGATTTGACCGACACGGGTATTTTCAACCGTATAGTTAACTTTTAATACGGGTGTATAGATTGAATCAATTGCAATTACGCCGATAACAGGCTGCATAATCTGCTTATTTCTCTCAGCCGAAACGTAACCTCTGCCCTTGTCGGCAGTAAGCTCCATTTTAAGAACTGCACCGTCTTCAAGAGTTGCGATAACGTGCTCGGGATTAAGAATTTCAACGTCTGAATCAGCTTTAATGTCACCTGCTGTAACTGCGCCCTTGCCACTTGCATCAATGTAAAGTGTTTTAACTGCGTCGCCGTGAATCTTAAGAATTACACCTTTAAGGTTCAAAACAATTTCAGTAACATCCTCTTTCACACCGTCAATGGTTGAGAATTCGTGAAGTACACCGTCAATCTTTACTGATGTAATAGCGTATCCCGGGAGTGATGACAAAAGTACACGGCGAAGGGAATTACCCAAGGTTGTGCCGTAGCCACGCTCTAAAGGTTCAACTACGAATTTGCCATAAGTTCCGTCGGCAGTAAGATCAAGTGCTTCAATGCCGGGCTTCTCAATTCCTATCATTCAAAACCCTCCTAACTAAATTGCAGAAATACTCTGCGAAAATATATAAATGTAACTCTGAGCCTATTATTTTGAATAGAACTCGACGATAAGATGCTCTTCAACGGGAACACCGATTTCCTCGCGTTCGGGCATTCTTGTGATTTTTGCAGAGTTGTTTTCTGCGTCCCTGTCAAGCCATGTGGGAACGGGGCGTGATGCGTTTGCCTCAAGCACTGCCTTAATCTTTTCACTGTCAAGGCTCTTTGACTTGATTGAAACTACATCACCTGCTTTGAGAAGGTATGAAGGAATGTCAACCTTCTTGCCGTTTACAAGGTAATGAGCATGGATTGTAAGCTGTCTTGCTTCTGCACGGGATGAAGCCCATCCAAGAAGATAAACAACGTTATCAAGACGGCTTTCGCAGATTCTTAAAAGGTTTTCACCTGAAACACCCTGACGGCGCTCTGCCATCAAGAAATACTTGTGGAACTGACCTTCCTGAATACCGTAATAACGCTTTGCAGTCTGCTTAGCGCGAAGCTGCAAGCCGTATTCAGAAGTCTTTTTGCGGTTCTGACCGTGCTGACCGGGAGCGTATGAACGACGCTCAATAGCACATTTGCCTGTGTAGCAACGATCGCCCTTTAAGAAGAGCTTTTTGCCTTCACGGCGGCAAAGCTTACAAACCGCACCGGTATATCTTGCCATAATTATTGTACCTCCAAATTCTGTTATACACGTCTTCTCTTAGGCGGACGGCAGCCGTTGTGAGGAATCGGAGTAACGTCTTTAATCATTGTTACCTCAAGACCTACTGTCTGAAGAGCTCTGATAGCTGCTTCACGGCCAACGCCGGGGCCCTTAACGTATACTTCAACTGTCTTCATACCGTGATCAATAGCAATTTTTGCTGCTGTTTCTGCTGCTGTCTGTGCTGCGAAGGGAGTAGATTTACGAGAACCTCTGAAGCCCATTTCGCCGGCACTGGCCCATGAAACTGCATTGCCCTGAACGTCGGTAATTGTTACTATTGTATTATTGAAGGTTGATTGAATATGGACAGCACCTTTTTCAATATTCTTCTTTTCACGGCGCTTTCTTGTAGCGCCCTTCTTTGCTGTTGTAGCCATTTACAATTCCCTCCCCGCTTATTTCTTCTTGTTAGCGATTGTTTTCTTCGGACCCTTACGAGTACGAGCGTTTGTCTTTGAACGCTGACCTCTTACGGGGAGACCTTTACGGTGGCGAACTCCTCTGTAACAACCAATTTCAATAAGTCTTTTAATATCAAAAGCTGTTTCTCTTCTGAGGTCACCTTCAACTTTTACGTTGTGGTCAATATACTCACGAAGCTTTGAAACATCCTCTTCGGTAAGATCCTTAACACGAGTGTCGGGATTGATACCTGTTGCAGCAACGATGTCGCTGGCTGTTTTTCTGCCTATACCGAAAATGTAAGTAAGAGCAATCTCTACTCTCTTTTCTCTCGGTAAGTCAACACCTGAAATACGAGCCATTTACTGTTGCACCTCCATTTAATTTATGTCGGCATAAAGCCAAAATTTTGGTATCGTTCTTTAGTACTTTAAGAACGATTAGCGTTAAAGCTTAGAAACCGCGCCGCCCTGCAGTGGCGGTATTTGTGCGGTTCTTAGCCCTGGCGCTGCTTATGCTTCGGGTTTTCACAGATAACCATGATTTT
>JAFLUN010000021.1:0-7365 GCA_022508785.1 Oscillospiraceae bacterium | reverse complement strand
GTTCTTAGCCCTGGCGCTGCTTATGCTTCGGGTTTTCACAGATAACCATGATTTTACCCTTGCGTTTAATTACTTTGCATTTTTCGCAAATTTTCTTGACAGAAGGTCTAACTTTCATTTTTTCTACCTCCTAAAATAATGCTGTCAAAAATTATTTTGAACGCCATGTAATTCTGCCGTTGTTAAGGTCATAGGGTGAAAGCTCAACCGTTACCTTATCGCCTGCAAGAATCCTGATGTAGTTCATTCGAAGCTTACCCGAAATACGGGCGTGGATCTGATGTCCGTTCTCAAGCTCTACAATAAACATTGTATTGGGAAGAACTTCAACAACAGTACCTTCAACCTCGATCATATCCTGTTTTGCCATAACTTCAAACCTCTCTTAACAATATTTTTCTGAGTTCTTTGTCCGTCAACGGGAACAAATGTGAAATGTTTTTGTCTGTCAATTCAATATGCTTAGGATTTTTCCTTTTTGGGTTTGCAAAAGGTCTTTCCTTGCCGTCTGCTAAATAGACAAATTTTTCATCTGTTCCGATAACACACATCAGTCTGCCTTTTTCTTTGCCTTTCAGGCAAATCACGAGTTGCCCAAGACTACACCTCATAAGTCACCTCATAAGATTTGTGTCAAAATGAGCGGCCCATTGCTTGTAATGGCAATAGTATGTTCAAAATGTGCGGACAATTTTCCGTCAAGCGTTTTAACCGTCCAACCGTCGGGAAGCCGCTTGATTTCTTTTTTTCCCATATTGATCATAGGCTCAATAGCAATGGTCATTCCGGGTAAAAGTCTTTGACCTCTCCCGGCTGTTCCGAAATTCGGAACCGATGGGTCTTCATGAAGCTTTGTTCCTACACCGTGACCTGTGTATTCACGAACCACCGAATAGCCTCTTTCCTCGCAATAGGATTGCACGGCATACGCTATATCGCCGATTCTGTTGCCAGCGACAGCCTGTTCTATGCCTTTGTAAAGGCTTTCCCTGGTGGTGTCGCACAGCCGCTTCGCTTCTTCGGAGATTTTTCCGACTGCGAAAGTAGCAGCATTATCGCCGTTGTAACCGTCAACCTTTGCGCCTAAGTCGATGCTTACGATGTCACCTTCTTGCAGTATTCTCTTTTTTGAGGGAATACCGTGAATGACCTCATCATTTATGGAAATACATGCAGTAGCAGGAAAACCGTAAAGATTTAAAAAGTTGGGCTCAGCGCCGCAGCTTTTAATGTAGCGGTATGCGATTTGGTCAATCTCATAAGTAGTAATACCCGGTTTGACCGCCTCGCCTGCTGCCTGTAATGCCTCCGCAGAGATTTGACACGCTTTTCGCATTTTCTCAATCTCTTTTGCGGTTCTAAGCACTATCATGTTAATCCTCCAAAGCTTTGAAGACAAGAGCAGTAGTATCCGCTACTTCCTCCTGACCTTCTACTACAACGAGCTTGCCCGTTTTAGCGTAGTAATCTTTCAGCGGTTCAGTTTGCTCGTGGTAAACGTTAAGTCTGTCAATAACCGTTTCGGGTTTGTCATCCTTACGCTGCACAAGCTCTTCGCCGCAAGCGTCGCAGATGCCGTCGACTTCTGGCTTTTTGTATTCAAGATGATAAGTTGCGCCGCACTTTAAACAAACACGTCTGCCTGAAAGTCGGGCTGCAATCTTTTCATCAGGAACCTCAATATCAACAACCTTGTCAATATTTATTCCCATTTGGTCTAACGCCTCTGCCTGGGGTATCGTTCTCGGAAAACCGTCAAGAATGAAGCCGTTTTTGCAGTCATCCTCAGCCAGTCTTTCTTTGATAATACCTATAACTACCTCATCAGGTACTAACGCACCGGCGTCGATATAGGACTTAGCTTTAAGCCCCATATCCGTACCGTTTTTAAGTGCTTCTCTGATGATATTACCTGTTGATACGGCGGGAATATTGTATTTTTCACAAATTTTCTCCGCCTGTGTTCCTTTTCCTGCGCCCGGAGCGCCGAGAAGAATCAAGTTCATACAGTAAACCTCCGAGAATTAGTCAAGGAATCCCTTGTAATGACGCATCATCATCTGGCTTTCAAGCTGTTTCTGAGTTTCAAGAGCAACGCCTACCAAAATGATAATTGACGTACCGCCGATTGCAAGGTTCATTCCCGTATGATTCAACGTCACAAGCCAAGCAAGCTGTGAGAAGAGTATGGGGAAGAGTGCAACGACTGAAAGAAGAAGTGCGCCCAAGAGTGTGATTCTGTTGAGAACCTTTGTAATGTAAGAAATTGTGGGCTTGCCGGGACGAATGCCGGGGATTGAACCGCTGTTCTTACGAAGGTTGTCAGCCATATCAACGGGGTTATACTGAATTGCTGCATAGAAGTATGCAAAGAAAATGATGAAAAGGAAATAAATTGTTCCGTAGAACGGATGTGTCTGGCCAAGCCAAACCTGAGTAAGCTTATACCAGAAACTGTCCTTTTCACCGGGAGCAAACATAGCGATTGTGGGAAGAATTGAGAGAACAGATGAAGCAAAGATGATGGGAAGAACGCCGCACATATTTACCTTTATGGGCATATGAGTGTTCTGACCGCCGTACATCTTACGGCCTACAACACGCTTTGCGTACTGAACGGGGATTCTTCTTTCCGCATTGTCCATCCATACAATGTAGAATATCATTCCAATAAGAGCAATTGTTGCAATCGGAACAAGGAAATAATAAACGCCGTTTGCACCGCCCATATTGAGATACTGGTAAAGGTTTGTAACAGTTGTGGGCATACGGGCTACGATACCTGCAAAAAGAATCATTGAAATACCGTTGCCGATACCCTTTTCGTTAATGCGCTCACCGAGCCACATAACGATAACCGTACCTGCTGTGTAGCAAAGAATTACTACAAGTGCCTGTAAAACCTCAAAGAAGGTTTTCTTTCCGCCCTCACCCGTAATGGTGGTAAGGTAGCCGTTTGCTCTGATAAAGAAGAAATAAGCAACGCTCTGAAGAAGGCCTAAGAACAATGCAGAATATCTTGTAATTCTTTCCATTTTCTTTCTGCCCTCTTCACCCTCTTTTGAAAGATTCTGAAGATAGGGAATAGCTACCGTTAAAAGCTGAATGATAATTGATGCATTGATGTAAGGAGTAATGGAAAGTGCGAAGAGGGTACCGTAGTTAAATGCGTTACCTGTCATCATTGAAAGGTAAGTAACGAATGTACCTGCTGCTTCGTTTCCGAAAAGTCCATTCTCAGCAATATTTGTGAACGGAACAGGAAGTGCTGAACCGATTCTGTAAATTAAAATGATAATACCTGTGAATATAAGCTTTTTACGAATGTCTGCTATCTTCCAGGCATTTGCGAAAGTACGAAACACGGTTAGATCACCTCAGCCTTTCCGCCTACTGCTTCAATCTTCTGCTTTGCAGCGTCTGAGAAAGCATTTGCTTTTACAGTAAGGTTCTTGCTGATTTCGCCGTTTCCTAATACTTTTACTCCGTCAAGAGCTTTCTTTACGAGGCCTGCATTGATGAGGGCCTCAACGTCAACAACAGCGCCGTCTTCAAATACATTAAGTGCTGAAACGTTAACCGTTGCAATTTCCTTTGCGAAGATGTTGTTAAATCCGCGCTTAGGAAGACGTCTTTGCAAAGGCATCTGACCGCCCTCAAAACCGGGACGCATTCCTCTGCCTGCACGAGCCTTCTGACCCTTGTGACCTTTACCGGCTGTTTTACCCTGACCTGAAGCAGGACCGCGGCCAATACGCTTAACGTCCTTCTTTGAACCAGCTGCCGGAGCGAGTTCGTGCAATTTCATATTAGCACCTCCTTAAGCCTTAGTAACCTCTATAAGATGTGAAATCTTCTTAATTTTACCCTGAGTCGGAGCATTGTCAGGCTGAACTGCCTTATCTCCGATTTTTCTGAGACCAAGTGCATGGGCAGTGGCAATCTGGTCTTTCTTTGAACCTATAAGACTCTTTACGAGCTTTACTTCAACATTTGCCATTTGTACACGCTCCTTAATCTAAAATTTCTTTAACGGACTTGCCCCTGATTGCTGCAACCTCGTCTGCGTTGCGGAGCTTTGAAAGACCGTCAACAGTAGCACGAACTACGTTGCAGGGATTGTTTGAGCGAAGTGCCTTTGAACGAATGTCCTTAATACCTACCATTTCAATAACGGCACGAACAGGACCGCCTGCGATAACACCGGTACCGGGAGCAGCAGGTTTAAGAAGAACTACGCCTGCGCCGTATTTACCTGTGATTTCGTGGGGAATTGTTGTTCCTTTAAGAGCAACCTTGATAAGATTTTTCTTTGCATCCTCAATACCCTTGCGGATAGCGTCCGGAACCTCGCTTGATTTACCGAGTCCGAAACCGATGATGCCGTTGCCGTCACCAACAACTACTAAAGCGGAGAATTTCATAATACGGCCGCCTTTAACAGTTTTGGAAACACGGTTGATAGCAACTACTCTTTCCTGAAGCTCGAAGTCTTTTGCATCGATTTTAGCCATTTTGATTTTCTCCTTTCTTAGAAGTTAAGGCCGCCCTCACGGGCACCCTCTGCAAGTGCTGCAACTCTGCCCTGGTAGATATATCCGCCACGGTCAAATACAACATCTGTAATATTCTTTTCTTTTGCACGCTCTGCGAGAAGCTCGCCAACCTTTTTGGCTGCTTCAATGTTTCCGCCGTACTGTGTAAAATCCTTCTCTGTTGTTGATGCAGAAGCAAGTGTTACGCCTGCCTCGTCGTCAATAAGCTGAGCGTAAATATGCTGGAGAGAACGGAACACATTAAGACGAGGACACTGTGCTGTGCCTGAAATTTTAGCGCGGACTCTCTTGTGTCTTTTGAGTCTGGCTTTATTTGAATCCGGTCTTGTAACCATAACTTAAAACTCCTCCTATTATTTACCGCCCTTACCGGCTTTACCTTCTTTACGACGGATATGCTCATCAGCATATTTGATACCCTTGCCCTTGTAAGGTTCGGGGGGTCTCTTTTCGCGAACTTCTGCTGCGAACTGACCAACCTTCTGCTTATCGGGGCCGGAAATAACTACTTTGTTAGGTGTGGGAACGTCGATTGTGATGCCGTCGATTTCACTCATAACTACCTGATGTGAATAACCGATGTTAAGTACAAGGTCATTGCCCTGCTTTGCGGCACGGTAACCGACACCGTTAACCTCAAGCTCCTTGGAGAAACCCTTTTCAACGCCTTCAATCATGTTAGCGATGAGAGTACGGGTAAGACCGTGGAGTGATTTGTTCATATTGCTGTCATCAGGACGAGTAACGGTTACCTCGGCACCGTTGAGCTCAACCTTCATATTGCTGTGCACTGTCTGTGTAAGTGTGCCCTTGGGACCTTTTACGGTAACAGTGCTGCCGTCGATTTTAACTTCAACCCCAGCAGGAACTGCAATGGGTTTTCTGCCTATACGTGACATTTACTGTACCTCCTTACCAAACGAATGCAAGAACCTCGCCGCCGACATTTGCCTTGCGAGCCTCTTTATCTGTCATAACACCCTTGGGTGTTGAAAGGATAGCAATACCGAGGCCTTTAATAACCTTGGGCATATCCTCGCAATTTGTGTAAATACGCAAGCCCGGTTTGGAGACTCTGCGTAAACCGGTGATTACAGATGACTTGTTGGGGCCGTATTTGAGCTCGATCTCAATAATGCCCTGCTTGCCGTCTTCCTCTACCTTGAATCCTTTAATATAGCCTTCATCAACAAGAATCTGAGCAATAGCCTTCTTCATGTTTGATGCCGGTACTTTTACGGTGTCATGCTTTGCGGAATTCGCATTGCGGATTCTTGTGAGCATATCGCCGATGGAATCAGTGATCTGCATGTTTTTCTCCTCCTTACCAGCTTGATTTCTTAACGCCCGGAATCTGACCTGCGTGTGCTAACTCTCTGAAGCAGATACGGCATACACCGTACTTACGAAGGTATGCATGTGGTCTGCCGCAGATTTTGCATCTGTTGTATGCTCTTGTTGAATATTTAGCCGGTCTTGCCTGCTTAACTTTCATTGATGTCTTAGCCACTTGAAACCCTCCTTACTTTGAGAACGGCGCACCCATAAGGGTGAGGAGTTCTTTTGCTTCTTCGTCTGTGTTAGCGGTTGTTACGAAGCAGATGTCCATACCGCGAACTTTGTCTATCTTGTCATATTCGATTTCAGGGAAAATCAACTGCTCTCTAACGCCCATGGCATAGTTGCCTCTGCCGTCGAATGAGTTGGGGTTGATACCTCTGAAGTCACGAACTCTGGGAAGTGCTAAGTTGAAGAATCTGTCAACAAATTCATACATCTTCTCGCCTCTAAGAGTTACTTTTACGCCGATAACCATTCCTTCACGAAGCTTAAAGTTAGCGACTGACTTCTTTGCAACGCACTTAACGGGCTTCTGACCTGTAATAGTTGCAAGGTCTGTCATAATTGCGTCGATAGCCTTTGCATTGTCCTTTGCTTCGCCGCAGCCAACGTTGATAATAACCTTATCAAGCTTCGGAATTTCCATAACACTCTTGTAGTTGAACTTCTTCTGAAGTGCAGGAACAACATCGGCTTTGTACATTTCTTTAAGTCTTGCTGCCATTTTATTGTTCCTCCTTATTCAAACTTTGCGCCGCAGTTTTCTTTCTTGCAAACGCGGTATTTCTTTTTCTTGCCTGTCTTCTCGTCAACCTCAATTACGTGGCCTACTCTTGTAGGCTTGCCGCACTTGGGGCAAACGAGCTGAACCTTGTCGGCATAGAGAGCGCTCTCTGCCTTAATAAGTCCGCCGGGCTCACCCATCTGACGGGGCTTAACATGCTTTGTTACCATGTTAACGCCTTCAACGATAACCTTACCCTCTTTGGGGCTGACCTCAAGGACCTTGCCCTGCTTGCCACGGTTTTTACCGTTGATAACAACGACTGTGTCGCCGCTCTTTACATGAACCTTATTATTCATAATTCGGGCACCTCCTTAAAGTACTTCGGGAGCAAGTGAAAGAATCTTTGTAAATTCTTTATCACGAAGCTCTCTTGCAACCGGCCCAAAAATACGTGTACCTTTGGGGGTCTTATCTTCTTTGATTATAACTGCTGCGTTTTCATCGAAACGGATGTAAGTACCGTCATCTCTGCGAACGCCTTTTGCTGATCTTACAACGACTGCCTTAACAACATCGCCTTTTTTAACAACACCGCCGGGTGCTGCTTTCTTAACGGATGCTACAATGACATCGCCGATATTAGCATATCTTCTACCTGAACCACCGAGAACGCGGATGCACATAATTTCTTTTGCACCGGTGTTATCGGCAACCTTGAGGTAAGTCTGCTGCTGTATCACA
>JAFLUN010000020.1 GCA_022508785.1 Oscillospiraceae bacterium | reverse complement strand
CGTACAAAGTGCCGCAATAAAACGGCTTTTTTGTGCACGGTATCGCTCCTTTCATTATATTTTTACATAAATTACTTATAAAGCTTTATTTCAACAACCAATCTGTCTTTTTTCGTTCTTCTTTTCTCCTCAACAAAAACGAATTTTCCAAACCCTCTGACCGTTATGCTGTCCCCGTTTGAAACGGTAAAGGACGCATTTTTTAGACTGCCGTTCACAAAAACCTTTTCCTTTTGGAAGAGTTCACTTGCACTTTTTCGCGAAAGGTTGAAAACTCCCGCAATTATAACGTCAAGCCGCAAAGACGCAACGATATATTCCGCTGTTTCTGGTTCGGGAACTGCCAAAGCAGGTAATTCTTCAGCAATTTGGGCAGTTACGGTTGTGTGCTTTACTTCTTTTAAGTTTTCCGTAATATAGCTTGCAATATTTTCAATGCAAAACACATATCCGCAGTTTTCACTTACAATAATATCGCCTATCACATCTCTTTTAATTCCCAAAGCCATTATTGAGCCTAAAAAATCACGGTGGGAAAGCTCGTCTGCGAATTTTTTATTAACAGGCTTTACGGAAATAAGGCAAATGGGAAAATCTCTGTTTTCACATTCACCGAATGCGGCAATTACTCTTTCTGCATTTTCATATCCGCCCCAAAAATGCGGAGCAGGTGAAAGGTGCATACTTTTCAAAACTGAAAGCTCCGAAAGGCCGAGAAAATCAGAAAACACCGTTCTGCCTCTGTTTTCGGAAGCCTTATGAAGATCCTCAAAATGCTTTGCTTCAATGCTCATAAATCACCTAACGAAAACAGGCGGATAAACCGCCTGAAATAAAACATTATATTTTATATATCGTAATACTTTTTCATTTCGCGTTTGCGGATAACCGTTATTATAATTATTGCAAAAATCGTCGCCACGCAAATAAAGAAAATTCTGTAAATCCACTCGGAATTATTTCCGCCCTTAACCTTCATCCAAAGGGTGTTCATATACTGAAGAGTTTCATTGGGCAGATTGTGAAAGGTCTGCGAATGGGCAATATCGCTGTCCTCAGGGTAAACCGCTCTTGAATCTGCCAGCGAATATTCATCATTTTCAAGAACCGCTTTATTCGGAGTGGCGTAATAAATATACTCAGCGTTTGCAAGGGCAATTTCAGGCTCCATCATAAAGTTGATAAACGCCTCTGCGCCCTTTTTGTTTTGAGTGGCTGTCGGTATGCAAAATGCGTCGTAAAATGAGTTTACACCCTCTTTAGGAAAAACGTAATCCAAATCGGAATTGTTTTCGTACATAAGCTCGTAATCGCCTGCATAATACGCGGCGAAATAATAATCTCCGCTTTCCATTTTAACGAAAACCTCGTCCATAACGTAAGACGGCTGAACCTTTTCACGCTGCTCCTTCAAAAGCTCTGCCGCCGCATCCCAATCGGCAGGGTCAGTGCTGTTAAGGTCCTGACCGAGCATAAACTGAGCTATGGCAAAGGTGTCACGGGGATTGTTGAACATCAGCACTTTGCCCTTATATTGCTCGTCCCACAAAACACTCCAGCTGTCAGGCTTTTCTTCAACGTATTTTGTGTTATAAATCAAAATTGTTGTGCCGACATTGTAAATTACGGCATAATCCTTAATTGCTTCGCCGTTTACCTCGTCCTCAAGCAAATATCCGTACTGCTCGCTGTCAAAATACTTTGCGTAATTGGGAATATTGTTAAAATCAATTTTTTGAATCATTCCCTCAGTTATGAGCTTTTCAACAACATAGTCCGACGGAACGATAACATCATAGCTTACTCCGCCGCCGGAAAGCTTGGAATACATATTCTCGTTTGATTCAAAGGTTGTGTAATTTACGGTACATCCCGTTAAACGCTCAAATTCTTTGACTACGTCAACCTCTTCGTCAGAAATATATTCGCCCCAGTTGTAAACGTTCAGCTTTGTGCCCTGAAGCCCCAAGCTTTTGTAATATTCAACGGTTTCATCCGAAAATTCTATATAGTCGTATGCGAATGAGGGCAAAACAAACGCCGAAAGTAAAATTACCAGCGTAAGAAGGAAAGCTAAAAACTTTTTCATTTATCTTCCTCCTTGGCCTTTCTTTGCTTTTTATCGGAATTTGACTGAGCAATATTCATTAAAACAAGCAAAATTAAAATAGCAACAAATATAAGCGTTGACAAGGCGTACATATCGGGCTTAACACGCTTTTTCGTCATTGAGAAAATGTGAATGGGGAGCGTCTGAAAATCAGGCCCGTTTGTAAAGTAGCTTATAATAAAGTCATCAAGTGACAGCGTAAATGCCATTATTGCGCCTGAAACGATGCCAGGTCTTATTTGCGGCAACACAACCTTGAAGAAGGCCTTTACAGGGTGGCAGCCCAAATCCTGCGCCGCTTCAAAAACTCGCGGGTCTGTTTGACGGAGTTTGGGCAAAATCGAAAGAATAACATACGGCAACTGAAACGTGATATGCGCAATTAAAATTGTCGCAAAGCCGAGCACGTTTGCACGGTTAAGCCATAGCCCTGCAAATACGAAGAGAAGCATCATTGAAATACCCGTTACTATTTCGGGGTTCATCATGGGAATATTTGTAACCGTCATAACAGAGGATTTCAAATATTTATTTTTCATATTGTAAATGCCGACTGCCGCCATTGTGCCGAGAAACGTTGAAATGAGCGCGGAGATAACGGCTAATATAACGGTGTTTTTTAAGGCATTCATCGTCATACTGTCGTTAAAAAGGCGCTGATACCACTGCAATGACACACCGTTCATAATATAAGTGCTCTCGCTTCCGTTAAAGGAGAATACCGTCATTACCGCCATGGGCGCATAAAGAAAAATAAAGACGAGAGCTATATAAAACTTTGAAAGAGCTGATGTTTTTGTCATATCAAAACGCCTCCCTCGTCTTCACTGTCGGTAAAGTAGCCGAGAACGCCTAAACAAATTAAAATCATCACCATGAGAAGCAATGACAGCGCCGCACCGAGATTATAGTTATTGGCAGTCTGGAACTGCCCTTCAATAACGTCACCGATAAGGGTTATTTGACCGCCGCCCAGCTTTTGCGTAATGTAAAAAGTACTTACGGACGGAACAAAAACCATTGTTATTCCGCTTACAACTCCGGGAACGGAAAGGGGCATAATAACTTTTCTTATACAGTGCATTTTGCCGCAGCCTAAATCCTGCGCCGCTTCAATAAGAGAATTGTCCATTTTTGACATTACGGTATAAATGGGCAAAATCATATACGGCAAAAAGTTATACACCATACCGAGTATTACCGCGCCTGGGGTATTGAGCATAGGCAAGGGCTCTATTCCGAAAAGTCCTAAAAATGTGTTTATAACGCCGGATTCGCCCAAAATTGTCATCCAGGAATAAGTGCGGATAAGAAAGCTCATCCACATAGGAAGCATTACGAGCATTACGGACATTCTTTGAAAAGAAACGCCCGTATGCGCCAAAAAATATGCGAAAGGATAAGCAATTATAAGGCAAATAAGCGTGGCAACGGCACCGTACCCTACGGACAGAATAAATGTGCTTGAATAATCGCCGATGCTTTTAACATTATCATAGGTAAATGCGCCCGTACTGTCAGTAAAGGCGTAATAAATTACCATAATGAGCGGCGCTATTACAAAAATTACAGACCAAAGAATGTACGGCGCGTTAATAAGCTTTTTAAGCGCGGAGGACTGTTTCATTATTCGTCGTCCTCCTGTGATAACGTCGGGTCTGAAAGCTCGTCAAACTCTTCACTGAATGAGCTGTAATCGCCGTAAAGTCCCGAATACTCGGACTTTTTCATAATGTGTATTTCCTCAGGCTTAATTGAAATGCCGATTCTGTCGCCTACCTTTGATTCGTCCGTAGTCTGAATCATCCATTTAAAGCCGTTAATATCAACAATAATTTCATAATGAACGCCTTTAAAGGTTACGGACGTGACCTCGCCCTTGAGCATCCCTTCACTCTCGGGAACAATATCAACGTCCTCAGGGCGCACAACAACGTCAACGGGCTCGTTTTGAGTAAAGCCCTTGTCAACGCACTTAAAGCGCATACCCTCAAATTCAACGTTAAAGTCCTCACGCATAATGCCGTCAAGAATATTACTTTCGCCTATGAAATCTGCAACAAAAGCATTTTTCGGCTCGTTGTAAATATCCGTGGGCGTGCCGATATGCTGAATTTCACCGTTGTTCATAACAACGATGGTGTCAGACATTGAAAGAGCTTCTTCCTGGTCGTGTGTAACATAAATAAACGTTATGCCAAGCTTCTGCTGAATGTTTTTAAGCTCAACCTGCATATCCTTGCGAAGTTTAAGGTCGAGAGCGCCTAAAGGCTCGTCAAGCAAAACTACCCTCGGGTCAACGGCCAAAGCACGGGCAATTGCCACTCTTTGCTGCTGACCGCCCGAAAGAGAGTTGATATTTCTTGAGCCGAAGCCTTTAAGGTTTACAAGCTCCAGCATTTCTTTAACCTTTGCCTGAATATCCTTTTCCTTCATCTTTTTAAGGCGCAGACCGAAGGCTATATTTTCATAAACATTCAAATACGGAAACAACGCATAACGCTGAAAAATGGTGTTAACCTGCCGTTTATAAGCCGGAACACCATTGATATTTTGACCTTCAAATATCACGTTGCCCGTGTCGGGATTCAAAAATCCCGCAATTATCCTTAAAGTTGTGGTTTTTCCGCAACCTGAAGGACCGAGCAATGTCACAAATTCACCGTCGTGAATTTGAAGGCTTATATTATTCAAAATTTTCTGTTCGTCAAAGCTGACGCTAATGTTCTGCAAATCAATGATAACAGGATTGTTTTTCAATTAGCAGCCCCTTTCCAACCGATAGATATAGTCAGGCTTCGGGGAACATTCCCCAGCCCTATTTGGTATGAGATAAATATAAATTAAAACTGTCAAAATGTCAATGATTTTGCTAAAATTTTTATTGATGATTTTCCAAAAGACTGCAAAGTCGGTCGGGGCGCTTTGTGGTAATATTATCGGGGCAAAGCTTTACCGTTTTGCAAAACTGATACCGACTGTTTACAGTCCAAAGAGACACTAAAAGCCCCTCATTATGAAACGCTTCCACAAGCTCCTTTGATGCACCCTTGTAATGTATGTTGATACCTATTGCGCCGTTTCTCTTTACAGCTTCAACGATATCCGAAATATAGGATATATTCCTTTTCTTGCTTAAAGTTACATTAAAGTTCAGATAATACGGAATTTGAGGGCAGAGCTTTATAGCTTTCGGAACATCTTTCTCGAATATCCCCGTAAAGAAAATCTGCTCAGTTACACCGTACTCCGCAGCTATTTGACTTACCTTTTCAAGATGGGAAGTGTCCTTTACGTCAACATTTGCCTTGATATCTTTATGCTCTGACAAAAACTTAAATGCTTCTTTTAAGTGAACTGCATTTTTAGTGGGTGCGTCGTGTGACAGAACAGGCTCGCCGCTGTCGTTGAAATTCAAGTCAAATTCAATAATATTTGCCCCTGCCGCAACGCCTTTTTCCATAGATTTAACCGTGTTGGGAGCAGTGCCCAAACACCCAGTATGCGCCGTTACCGTAAAATTTTCCGGCAAAATCAGATTCATATCCGCACCCCCGTGGGTTTATTTGCAGAAAAGGTCGTTATCATCGGAAAACAGCTCAATACCTCTGTATGAAATTGAAAAGTCAACGTCCACCGGGCTTCCGCCGAATTCGCCGTCAAGAGACCATTCGGTAGGCTTATCAAAATGCATTTTAAGATTTTTAGTATGTAAGAACAAAATCTGTTCGCCGTCATAATTGTGCTTCTGAACCTTGCCTAAAAGCTTAAATCCGTCGGGAATGCCTTTTACTCTGCGGACAAGAAGCAGTTCAAATGAACCGTCGTTGAGCTTTACGTCGGAACGGTCAAAGGTAATAAGACCTGCAACTGAGGTTGAGTTTGAAATTGCGCCGAAGCTGAAATCGTCTTCAATAATGCCGTCGTCGTATTCAATTTTAACGTGTACAGGCTTAAGCCCTGAAAAAAGCGTGCGCGGATGGAAGAAAAACGGGTCAATAAAATATGCCGCTCTTCCGAAAATATTTTTCATTTTCTGCGGAGTTGTGTATGAAAAGGAGCTTCCTACACCGAAGGATGCAACATAGCAGAAATGTCTGTCGTTGAAATTACCGATATCGTAAGTATTTCGCTTGTCAGACATTATAAGCTCAACCGCCGAGCGAACATCAGAGGGTATTCCGAGAGTTGAGGCAAGGTCGCAGGTAGAACCTGTGGGAATGTATCCTATGGGGCGCCTTTCGGGAAGAGCCATAACTCCGTTTATGGTTTCGTTAAGAGTTCCGTCGCCGCCGCAGCAAAGAATAACATCGTAATTCATTCCGTATTCCTTTGCAAATTCAGTGGCGTCACCGCTTTTTGTGGTCGTCTTTATATCAAAATCATAGCCGAGGGTTGAAAGAACGTCTACAATATCAAACGTTCCTCTCTGTGACTTAGTACGCCCTGCGGCAGGGTTAATAATAGCAAGTATTTTTTTATTTTCCAATATAAATATCCTCCTTTTTTCAAAGCACGGCAAATAAGATTTGCATGTATTTTCCGCTTTGCCAATAGCCTTATTTATTTCCTATTTTAACCTTTATCAAGTCATAAATCAAGTGCTTTTTTGTTTCCGTTGATTTACACACTGTTTTATGATAGAATTAAAATACAGTTTTAGAGGAGTAAAAAATGAAGAAATTAAAATTTCAAAGATTAGCCGATATAATTATTTTTGCAATGCTCGGCACAATAATGTTTGTATCAAAAATACTTATGGAAGCCTTTCCGAATATCCATTTTATCGGAATGCTTACCGTGGTTTATACAGTAGTTTACCGAAAAAAAGCGCTTATTCCTATCTATGTTTATGTTTTTCTCAACGGGATTTATGCAGGCTTTTCACCTTGGTGGATTCCCTATCTTTATGTGTGGACGGTGCTTTGGGCAGTTACTATGGCGCTACCGAAAAATATGAGCAAAAAAACTGCCGTTCCCGTTTATGCTGTTGTTTGCGCTCTTCACGGTCTTTGTTTCGGAATAATTTATGCGCCCGCTCAAGCACTTATGTTTCATTTGAATTTCAAGGCAACTGTCGCTTGGATAGCGGCAGGGATTCCCTTCGATGCAATCCACGCCCTCGGAAACCTTGCGGCAGGTCTTTTGATAGTTCCGCTCTCGGAAGCACTTAGAAAGGTTCATAATCCGAAAACGGCAAAATAAAATAACGGATAACATAAAAAAAGACAGCCGATTATTCGACTGTCTTTTTTGCTATAAAACGTTTAATCTGGCTTTGCTTCTGCGTCAAGGTCCTGCATTGTAACGTCTTCTTTTACAAATCCTTTAAGGGTGGGGTATTTATCCTGATAATAGTCTGAGCCTTCATTTGTAAATGATCCGTCGGGAGAAACGGTGATAAGTGTGCAACCGCGCTGAGAGCCTTTTTTGCTAATGCCCGAATACGCAAGATAGTCAATGCTGTAACCGTAAGTAAGTCTTATTCCCTTATATTCAAGAGAGAAATTGTTAAGATGGTCGTGACCGCAGAAAATGCCTTTTGTAGAGCCTAATTCCAGCATTGTTTCAAACATATCATCGGGATGAATACCGCAGTAAACGACCTTATTGCTTTCACCAGCCGTGCCGTATATGTGCTTTACATTTTCCGTGTCTTGCCTGCCGTTATCGCAATATTCGTCCCACGCTGTTTTAAATTCCTCAGACGGAATGTGATAAAATGCGAGGGACGGAACAGTTCCGAAATTATTTAAAGCCTCTTGTTTTTCTTCGGCTGAATATCCTTTTTCAATAGCCGCGGCGTTTTGAGCATTAAAGTCTGTTACAAGATTTTTATACCATTCAATTTGATTTTCATGAATGGTGTCATATTTCGCCATTGCGCCGAAATAATCGCCGTCTGTGTATGAATGTGAATCAAAAAGGAAAATCGACTGTGTAATAACGCCTTTGCTGTTCTTTACGAGAATTGCACTGTTGCCGTAGCCGTCAACGTCTTCGTCACCTGCTTGGAATAAGCAGTATTTTAAGTCGTCGCTGCCGTAAAATTCGGAAATCTTTTCCCTGGAGTAAAGACTGTAAGCCTCAGTGTCGTGGTTACCGTAAAGAGGCACCCAATAAACCCCCAAGGTTTCCATAAGAGAGGCAAATATTTTAGCGGCGTTTAAATTGTTGAGCGTTCCTGCCATAAACGGAACAGGAAAAGAAATATCACCGGTTGCAATTACAAGGTCAGGCTTTTCAGCTGTTACCATTGCCGCAACTGCGTTAATCGACATAGCGTCCTTATCTTTGGACATCCAACCGCCGCCGATATGTATGTCTGTTAGCTGCATAATTTTAAGATCATCGTCAGTTGTGAAGCACCAATAACCGTTTGAATCCTTTTCGGGAACGAGCTGACTTTCGTAAGAAACCGCATCAAAGCCCGTTGCTATGTCAAGTGCTTTCTTTTTGGCGCTTACATTCATAATTGCCGAAACAATAACTGCAAGTAAAAGCACTCCAAAGATTACGGCGAGAATGATCAGCACAGCCTTTTTCAAAGTTCTTTTTTTAGTCTTATCCATATTTCCCTCTCCTTAATTTGGCTTTGTAAGAATGTTTTTATTATAAAAATCACTTTTTGGCGTAAGTGATTCGTTTACCTGTTCAACACCGTAGGTTTCAAACAATGTTTTTTCATCTGAGAAAAGGTTTGTACCTATACCTAAACGGTTGCCGTCTATCTTAACGCCTATGCTTGCAAGCATGGTCGGGAACATATCGAAGGATGCCCATTGACGGTTTCTGAATTGCGTTTCGGGAAGACCGGTTAAGCTTTCATCAGGGTTAAGAATAAGGTTAAAGCAGGTTCTTTGATAATCCTTAACCTTTTCTGAAATACACGATGCCATTGTTAAATGGTCGCCGATAATAACTACGGTTGTATTGTCATAGAAGGGCTGTGACTGAATCCAGCGGACAAATTTTACAGCCTCCGCCTGACTGTAATAAATTGTGTTTGAATACTGATCGGGGAATTTTTTCTCTGCATTGGGGCTTAAGTAGCCTTCGGGAGCGTGAGTGTCTGCAGTTTCCATTATGAAATGGAACGGTTTTCCCGTTTCGTAAAGCCTTGTAAGCTCAGCTTTGGCATATTCATAGAGCTTGTCGTCCTCATACCCCCACCAAACGTAGTAGTCTTCGGGAATTAAGCCTTTTTCAATGGCAGCACGGTAGTCGAATATATTAAATTCACCGTGAAGATTAAAATAATGGTCAAGACCGCCGAAAGCGGCGTCAGCGCCGAACATTACTGTTTGCTCGTACCCTTGTGCGTGCAAAATGTCGCCCATAGCCGTTGCTCCGGGCAGGAAATTCCCTGCAGAGCCGTAAGCGTTGCCGTCAGTGGGAACCTTCATAGGAAGTCCGATTCCCATATTTACCATTGCGGCTACTGACCAGCCTGCGCCCGTTGACGGCAAAAATCCACCCAGCTTATTTTCCGTATGGGAGAAAACATATCCTTCATTTGCAAGCTCGGTAAGCTCGGGAATAAGGTTTTCTTCCATATATCCGCCGAGTTCTTTTGAAAGGAAGGTGTTTTCCATTGATTCAAGATAAATCAAGATTAAATTACGCTTTTCCTCAGGAAAAGTAATATTGTCATCGGTAGGAGCTGTGTAATTCTTCTCAATGAAAGACGAATTAAAGAAATATGCAGAAAACAGGTCTACTAACTGGAATTTTACAATGCCGAATGCACAACTGCCGATAAACATTGTGATTGAAAGCAAAAGAGCCACAGCACGCCGTGCAAACCCCGAAATCAGTACACGCTTTTTATCGTTTCGGTTAAATGTCAATTTGTACGGACTAAAGGTGAACAGTATAAAAACAGTTGAATAAAAGGCGGTTTTCAGCACAGGACCTTCAAATATAGAGTAATAAACGCCAACCTCATTGCCGACAGTCGGGGAAATTAGATTTATCAAAATTTGATCAGGCGAAAGGTCGCCGTAGGCCTCGCCGCCCCAAATTGTTGCCGCGTAAGCTACCATGCCGAGAGTAAAGAGAATTGCAGAGATAATTCTAACGGCATTTGCTCTCTTTTTATTCTTCGGCTCGGTTTTTTCAAGCCTCAGAACATTGCAGATAAATCCTTTGCATAAAAGCATTATTAAAGCTACCGCAAACGCCAGTGCGCAGTATTTTATTACATAAAGGGATTCGTGAAGTGACGGCTGAAAAATGTCGGAAATCTTTAAAACGTATTTCATAATAAAGAAAGACGTTAAATTAACCGTAAATAAATAACGAACAATTATATTGATTCGGGTGCTGATTTTTTTACTTTCAGTTATAAAAAAGATGTCTGCAATTCCGAAAAGAACGGGAATTACTGCAGCTGCAAACCAAAGCATATTTTAAACACTCCTTTACTTTAAGAATATATTAGCATATTTCGGATTGCTTTACAAGATTTAAGCTTTTGAGGCGAAAATTACTTTTGCCGCATCAAAAACCTCACGCAGAGCGTCAAGGGGACTTTGTGACGGCAGCATTTTAACGTTTATGCTTTGTTTACCTGAGGCAGTCACGCTTATTCGCCCACGCAATACGGATGAAATTTCAAGCACAAGTGCAGGGTTAATGCTCTCGCAGTAAAGAGCTAAAGTGTCGCCCCGTTGACCGATTTCATAAATGCCTATTTCCGACGCTCTGTTCCTGCAAAGAGAAACCTCAATAAGCCCGTTTACCGACGGCGGAATTTCACCGAATCTGTCACGAAGCTCGTCACGGACATCGTCAGCCTCTTCGGTTGTTCTTACATCCGCAATTCTTCTGTAGGTCATAAGTCTTTGCGAAAGTGCTGTAATGTATTTATCGGGAATATGGGCGTTGATTTGAAGGTCAATAAGACAGTCTTTTGTGTTTTTAGGCTCTTCGCCTTTTTCACCTTTTATTGCCTCAGACAAAAGCTTCATATACATATCGTACCCGACAGAAGCCAAATGCCCGTGCTGCTGAGCGCCCAAAAGATTGCCTGCCCCTCGGATTTCAAGGTCTCTCATTGCAATTTTAAAGCCTGAGCCAAACTCCGTATATTCACGGATTGCCTGCAGGCGCTTGTAAGCCACCTCAGTAAGATTTTTGTCTTTTCTGTATGTGAAATAGGCAAATGCCCGTCTTGTGCTTCTGCCGACACGCCCTCTGATTTGGTGTAGCTGTGAAAGTCCTAATCTATCGGCATCTTCAATTATCAGTGTGTTACAGTTGGGAACGTCAACGCCCGTTTCAATGATCGTTGTGCAGACAAGAATGTCAATGTTTCCTTCCATAAGCTCACGCCAAATGTTTGAAAGGGTTTCTTCATCCATTTTACCGTGAGCAACGGCAATTTTTGCATCCGGCAAAAATTCTTTTATGCTGGAGGCTGTCCGCTCAATATCCTCAGTATTGTTGTGCAGATAATAAACCTGCCCGCCGCGCCGAAGCTCTTTGTCCATAGCTTCGCATAAAAGGGGTAAATTGTGTTCAAGAACATATGTCTGAACGGGCAAGCGGTCTGACGGAGCCTCTTCAATAGCGGACATATCACGAATACCCGACATTGCCATATTAAGCGTTCTGGGAATAGGCGTTGCTGAAAGCGTCAGCACATCAACGCTCGGGAATTTTTCTTTGAGTTTTTCTTTTTGAGCAACTCCGAATCGCTGTTCTTCATCAACAATCAAAAGCCCTAAATCTTTAAATTTAATATCCTTTGAAATAAGTCGGTGAGTACCCACGATAATATCAATAAATCCTGAGTTCACGCCCTTAATTATTCTTGCTTGCTGAGACGGCGTGCGAAAGCGTGAGAGCATTTCTGCCTCAACGGGAAATCCGTCAAACCGTTTTAGAATAGTTTGATAATGCTGAAGCGCCAAAATTGTTGTGGGAACAAGAATTGCACACTGCTTGCCGTCTGCAATACATTTGAACACGGCACGTAAAGCTACTTCCGTTTTGCCGAAGCCCACGTCTCCGCACAGCAGTCTGTCCATTGGGTGCGGAGCTTCCATATCCCGTTTTATTTCGCTGATACACCGCAATTGATCGCCGGTTTCTTCATATTCAAACCGTCTTTCAAAGTCGCTTTGCATATCAATATCCGGTGAGAAAGCAAAGCCCTGCAACTCCATTCGCTTTGAATAGAGTTTTATAAGCTGGTCTGCCATATCCTTAACGGCAGAGCGAACCTTGGATTTCGTCTTTTCCCAATCTCCGCCGCCGAGCCTGTTAAGTTTAATTGCTTTGCCGTCATCTTCGTGGGGACCGATATATTTTGAAACAAGGTCAAGCTGAGTAACGGGAACGTAAAGCACGTCACTTTTGGCATATTTTATTTTAATGTAGTCTTTAACGATTTTTCCGCTTTCAAGCTGAGTTACGCCTTCAAAAATGCCGATTCCGTGTACGGAATGAACAATGTAATCACCTTTGTGAAGCTCGTCAAGAGAATGGATAGTGTCCTTCGCCTTGTAATTTATATTCCGTCTTTTTGTGGTTTGGGAGTAAACACGGGAATAAGTGAAAACGTAAAGCTTTTCTGCAGGGTTCATAAATCCCGAAGAGAGCGAGCCTGAAAGAACCGTTACCACGCCTTTGGAAAATTCATTTGGAATAACGGGAAAATAGACCGCAGGAATGCCGTCGTCAGTAAGATTTTCTGAAAGCACCTTTGCGCTTTTTTCCGTTCCTGCAAATACCACGACCGTTGCCTCTTTTGAAATAATCGGGGTTATATCTTCCTTTAATATGTCTAATTTTCCGTTCCAGACAGGGAGTGTTGACGCTGAAAAAGTGGTAAGATTTTTAATCGGTACGTCAAAGCTTCCCCTTGCAAAATTGTCAAGAAAAGCAGTGGGGTATTTTTCATAAATCCCAAAAAGCTCTGAGGTTGTAAGGGTAAACGTATCAAGCCCTTTGCAAAGAATACCGTCCTCAAAGCAGGATTTTATATCTTCATTTAAAAGTTTATTAAATGCCGTAAGCTTTTCCTTTACGGCGCCAGTTTCCGACACAAAAACTAAATCCTTATCAAGATAATCGAAAATCGTGGCAGGGGAGTAAACGAGGGGTAAGTATCTGTCAGGCGAGCTGACAGAAAGCCCGTTTCGAAGGCGCTCAATGTCAGTTTCTATATTCTTTTTTATTGTATCCGCCTTTTTGCCTCTTTGGGAGGAGGAAAGCTTTTGAAGCTTTTCAATAAGCTCATTGGTGTCCGCAATAATTTCCTTTGAAGGAGCTATTAAAATTTCGTCAATATTTACAGTGCGGCGCTGAGTTTGAGTGTCGAAATGGCACATAGTGTCAACAGTATCGCCCCAAAGCTCAATTCGTACGGGATTTTCATCGTCAGGTGAGAAAAAATCCACAATACCGCCCCTTGAAGAGTACTGACCCACGCCCTCAACCGCATCAACTCTTGCATAGCCTGCTTTTTCAAGGGCAGTCAGTATTTTTTCAAGGGAAATGTCTTCTCCTCGCCGAATTACAACTGATTTCTCCAATAAATCGCAGGGCGGAACGGTGAATGCCGCCGCCGCTTCAACCGACGCTACGATTATTTCGTAACTGCCGTCTAACATTCGGCGAAGAGTTTTTATCCGTTTTTGCTCATACTCATATGACTGTGTGTCCTGGCTGTAAAAAGAAAAGCTTCTGGCAGGGTATTGCAACACAGAAACCCCGAAGGGTCGCAGGTCGTCGCAAAGTTTTGCGGCGGAGGACTCGTCAGGGACAATTACGAGAGCCTTTTTTTGCAGGCTCTGCGTTAGAGATGATATTATTTGTGCTTTTTGCACGGGAAGAAGCCCTAAAATTCCTTGTGGAAGAAAGCCTTTTTGAAAGCACCGTACAACTGCGGAATATTCGGAGGACTTCTCACTTAAATTTGAAAATCCGGACATATTTTTCTCCTTAGGGTTAGGCTCTCTCAAACCTAACCGTTATAAAGGTTCATAGCCTTATCTGTTTCACCGTCAAGCAGGAGCGAAACCGCGTCAGCGGCGTTTCGGAGTGCGGGAATGAGAACTTTTTGATCCTCTTTACTGAATTCGCCAAGCACCCAGTCCTTTAAATCGTAATCAGGGTGCGGCTTTTTACCAACGCCGATTTTAATTCGGGGAAAATCACTGCTACCCAAATGGTTTACAATACTTTTGATGCCGTTGTGGCCGCCGTCGCTGCCTTTTCTGCGAATACGCAGCTTTCCCACATCAAGCGAAATATCGTCAAATATAACGATAATTCTTTCGGGCGGTATTTTGTAAAATTTTGCACATTCGCCAACGGCTTCTCCGCTGTTATTCATATATGTCTGCGGTTTTAATACTATGCATCTGTGACCGTTTATTACCGTGTCGGCAAACAGCGAATGAAATTTTAATTTTTTTACTTCAAAGCCGTGTTTTTCTGCAAGTGCGTCAACGCACAAAAACCCCGAATTATGCCGTGTCAGGGTGTATTTTTTCTCGGGATTACCAAGCCCTGCCACGATAAATTCAGGTGCGCCGACAGATGCAGACGGTGTTTTTCTGAATCTGTTGAACATATTTTTATTATTACCTTTCGGGTTATTTTTTTATTTTGGGTTTACTTTTTTACTTTCCAGCCGATTTTATTAACCTGCCTTGCACGGGCAATACCTAAGGACGCCTCGGGAACGTCATCGGTTATGGTTGAGCCTGCCGCAGTATATGCGCCGTCGCCGACAGTCACGGGAGCCACAAGGTTTGTGTTGCAGCCGATAAACACGTCGTCACCGATAGTTGTGCGGTATTTTGCTTTGCCTGAATAATTGACCGTAACGGTACCGCAACCGAAATTAACACGCTTGCCCACGTCGGAATCTCCCACATAAGTCAAGTGCGAAACCTTTGTGCCGGTATCAATGTTTGAATTTTTAACCTCGACGAAGTTGCCGAGATGAACGTTGTCACCAATAACGGAATTGGGTCGGATATGAACGAAGGGACCGATATTTGCGCCGCTCTTTATTACGCATTGCTCGCATTGAGTTTGATTTAACTTAACATTGTCTTCAATAACACAGTCCTCAACAACTGAATTAGGGCCGATTACGCAGTTTTTGCCGATTTTCGTGTTGCCTTTGATTATCGTGCCGGGCAAAATACACGTGTCCGTGCCGATCTCAACGCCTTTTTCAATAACAACCCCGTCAGAATACGGAATGTCAACACCTGCCGCCAAATGATATAGTATTGTCTGCTTTTTTTCGTAATCATTGAGCATCATACGCTGTATTCTCTCGTTTGCGTCGGGAATAATATCAGGTTCTTCGGTCAAAAATGTATACGTCTTATTATCTTTGTTCATAAAAATACTCCTAAGGTGAATATATAACTATTTTATCATAAGCGTAATGATAAAATTTCGTCCATCTTTGCCGGTATGCCGTAAGGCAGAGGCAAAGGGACATAAAATAATTTTTTAAATAAATGCGTGCATTTATTTTATCATAAGCAGACCTTTATTTCAATAGTCTGTTTTATTGACAACAAAAGCCTTCGGTGATATTATTATTCTTGTATTATAAATTATGTAATTGAGGGGGTGCGTTATGCTTTCGGTTATTATTCCCGCGTTCAATGAAGAACAAAATATTCCTCTTGCCGCCAAAACGCTGTCGGAGCTTTTTGCAAAAGAAAATATATCTTATGAAATCATATTTGTTGACGACGGTTCAAAGGACAAAACTTACCTTGAAATCTGCAAAGCGGCGGAAAATGATGAAAATATAAAAGGAATTTCATTCAGCAGAAATTTCGGCAAAGAATCTGCAATTTTTGCAGGGCTTGAGGAAGCGGAAGGTGACTGTGCCGTAACGTTTGACTGCGATTTGCAGTTTCCGCCCTCAAAAATCGTGGAAATGTATAAGCTTTGGGAAAAAGGCTATGAGGTAGTTGAGGGTATTAAAAGTGACCGTGGCGGCGGCTCCTTTATGTATAATCTTTTTGCGAAAAGCTTTTACAGAATTATCAGCAGGTTCGTAGGGGTGGATATGCAGTCCACGTCTGATTTCAAGCTGATTGACAGAAAAGTGATTGACGCCCTTCTTTCTCTTCCCGAAAGAAACACCTTTTACAGAGCGCTTTCCTTTTGGTCAGGGTTTAATTCAACGCAGATTGAATTTAAGGTTGAAAAGAGAACCAACGGAAAATCCAAATGGAACCTTACGAAGCTTACGAAATATGCTGTTTCAAATATAACGTCGTTTACAACGGCACCGTTACAGTTGATTACGGTTATAGGCGCAGTGCTTCTTTGCTTTATGGCTGTTTTAGGAGTGCAAACCCTTGTGCGCTACCTTTGCGGCTTTTCCGCCGAAGGCTTTACAACGGTAATTCTTCTCTTGCTTTTAATCGGCGGCTCGCTTATGATGGCGCTGGGAATTATCGGCTATTACATTGCAAGAATTTATGAAGAGGTAAAGGGCAGACCTCGGTATATCATTTCAAAGCGCACAGGCAAAAAATAAATTGCATTTTATACACTTGACGGAGCTTTTGCTCCGTTTTTTGTTTATTTATACCGTCAGTTTACTTGATTTTACAAGTATACAGTAGTATAATATAATAATTAAAATCGGTTAATATTTATTTTTTTATTAAGGGGGGGAGAGCATGAGCCGTAAAAAATGGACTTTAGCGCATATTGATAAAGATGTGGCGGCGTCAGTTGCGGAAACGCACAGCTTAGACCCATTTACAGCGCTTATTCTCACCTCACGGGGAATTACCGAATATGAAGACGTTGAGGAGTTCTTCGACCATGACTTTGCCTTTTGCGATTCTTACCTTATCCGTGATGTTGACAAGGCAGTAGAAAGAATTAAAAAAGCAATAGAGAATTTTGAAAAAATATGCGTTTTCGGCGATTACGATGCTGACGGGGTAACTTCTACTGCTTTGATGTACTCGTATTTGCTCTCCGTTGGCGCTGATGTCACTTATTATATCCCCGACCGAGTAACCGAAGGCTACGGAATGAACACCGATGCCGTTAAGAAAATAGCAGAAGACGGAACAAAGCTTATTGTTACCGTTGACAACGGCATTTCAGCGATAGAAGAGGTAGATTATGCCAAAACCTTAGGCGTTGATGTTGTTGTAACTGACCACCATAAACCGAGCGAAACATTACCTTCGGCAGTTGCGGTAGTTGATCCTCACCGTGATGACGATAATCTGCCCTTTCGTGATTGGGCAGGCGTGGGCGTTGCGTTCAAGGTGGTTTGTGCATTAAACGGCGGCGACTGTATGGATATTATTTCAAGATATGCAGATATTATTGCCGTGGGCACAATAGCCGACGTTGTAGACCTTCGTGACGAAAACCGTGCAATAGTAAGGTACGGCGTTGCAAAAATAAATTCGGACCCCTGCTTTGGAATAGAGGCGTTAAAGCAGATTTCAGGGGTAGGGGGTAAATATATAAACTCTGTGGGCGTAACTTATTCGTTAGCGCCCAGAATAAATGCCGCAGGAAGAATGGCGTCGGCCCAAACTGCGCTGAAACTGCTTTTAAGCGAAGATGAAAATACTGCTTTGGAGTATGCGGAAATCGTTGATGAATGTAATAAAGAACGCCACACGGTTGAAAATGAAATAACGAAATTTGCAATTTCGCATATAGAGAATGATGAAAAGCTTAGATACGCAAAGGTTATTGTAATATGCGGCGAGGGCTGGCACCACGGCGTTATAGGAATTGTTGCGGCGAGAATTACCGAGAAATACGGTAAGCCCTCAATAGTAATTTCCTTTGACGGTGACGAGGGCACAGGCTCCGCCAGAAGCATTGACGGATTTTCCGTTTATGACGCAATTAAATCCTGCGATGATTTATTGACCCATTTCGGCGGTCACACAATGGCGGCAGGATTGGGGATAAAGAAAGAAAACGTCAACGAGTTTTTTAACAGAATAAACGAATATGCAAATTCTGTTCCGTCAGTAGTTCCGGAGCTTTTAATTAACTGCAAGCTAAACCCGGCTTACATAAACAACGATTTGCTCTCGTCTTTGTCTGCTCTTGAGCCTTACGGAGCAGGTAACAGTCAACCCGTTTTCGGCATTTACGGAGTAACGCTTTCCGAAATAAAACCCGTGGGCGAGGGCAGGCATTTAAGACTTACCTTTACAAAATCAGGTTCATTTGTTACGGCAATGAAATTTTCGACCACGGCAGAAGAATTTCCGTACTGTGTAGGAGACACTCTTGATTTAGCTGTTCGGATTGATAAAAACGAGTTTAAAGGAGAGGTAAAGCCGTCCGTTCAAATAAAAGATATTCGCTTTTCGGGAACGGATGAAGATAAGCTTTTCGGCTCAATGCTGCTTTTCGAAAAATTCAAACGGGGCGAAGAGTTAACACCGAAAGAGGCGAAATTCATTACCCCGTCAAGAGAATTTCTTCTGGGCGTTTATAAGTTTATTAAACAGCAAGGCGCGTGGAATTACGACACAGAGGTGTTGCTTAAAAGAACGGGGTGCCCCATGCACAGCTTTTGCACAATGCAAACTGCTGTTGACATTCTTTGTGAGTTAGGGCTTCTTAAACTCGACGACGGTAAAATTCTTTTTGAAGACGGCGGCAAAAAAGTTGAGCTTTCCGATTCAAAAATACTTAACAGACTAAATTCGTTTATGGGAGGTGACGGTAATGAGTGAAGTAAAGACGGAGAAAACAATGGCAACAGAAGCAGATGTTGATAACCTTTATGCCGAGCTTTTGGAAAAAATTAAAAAAGTTCATCAGAATGAAGATGAAATTGCAATAATTAACAAAGCGTTTGAGGTTGCAAAAAAACAGCACGGGGACCAAAAACGCCGTTCAGGCGAGCCTTATATTATTCACCCCATAGCCGTTGCCGACATTTTAGTCCACCTCGGTATGGATTATCAGTCTCTCGTTGCAGCCCTTTTGCATGATGTTGTTGAAGATACAGACTATACTCTTGAAGAGCTCAAAGCAGAATTCGGCGGCGAAATTGCCGTTCTTGTTGACGGCGTTACAAAGCTGGGTCATCTTCAGTTTTCCGAAAAAGATTCCCGTGAAGAGCAGCAGGCGGAAAATATACGCAAAATGCTCCTTGCAATGAGCAAGGATATCCGTGTTATTGTTGTAAAGCTTGCCGACAGACTTCACAATATGCGTACTCTTGAATACGTTGCTCCCCAAAAGCAGAGGGATAAAGCTCTTGAAACCCTTGAAATTTTCGCCCCCATAAGCCACAGGCTCGGTATCCGTTCCGTTAAAGAAGAGCTTGAGGACAGAGCGATTCGTTTTCTTGACCCGGTGGCTTACGCAGGTATTGAAGAACAGCTTAACAATTTTAATACGTCGGGCAATGAGTTCCTTAACAATATTAAAAGCAGAATTTTAGAGCGTGTCAGGGAAACCGTGCCTGATGCCACCATCAGCGGACGAATTAAGAGCGTTCACGGCATATACCGCAAAATGTATATGCAAAATAAACAGTTCAGCGAAATTTACGACATTTATGCAGTCCGTATTATTGTTGATTCAATAGGCGACTGCTATAACTGCCTCGGCATAATTCACGATATGTTCAGCCCTCTTCCCGGGCGTTTTAAGGATTACATTTCAACTCCCAAGCCTAACCGTTATCAGTCACTTCATACAACCGTTGTCGGCAAGGACGCTATTCCCTTTGAGGTTCAGATTCGTACATGGGAAATGCACAGAACTGCTGAGTTCGGTATCGCGGCCCATTGGAAATACAAGATAGGTATGACAAGCGGAAGCGGAGCTGCTTTCAACGACGGGCTTGACTGGATCAAAGAAATGCTTGAGGCTCAGCAGGAAACGGGCGATGTCAGAGAGCTTGTTTCTTCCATAAAAACAGACCTTGTTCCCGACGAGGTGTTTGTATATACTCCGAAGGGTGACGTTATTAACGTTCCGCAGGGTTCAACAATAATTGACTTTGCTTACGCTATTCACACGGCTGTGGGGCATAAAATGATGGGCGCCAAGGTTGACGGGCGCATAGTTCCCCTCGATTATGTTGTTAAGACGGGCGAAATTGTTGAAATTTTAACATCATCTCAGCAAGGGAAAGGACCCAGCAGAGATTGGCTTAATATTGCAAAATCAAGTAAGGCTAAAAGCCGTATCCGTTCTTGGTTTAAAAACGAAAAACGTGACGAAAATATTATTGAGGGCAAGGCTGAAATTGAAAGAGAATTTAGGCGCAATTACATTCGCCTTACCGAAGAGGAATACGATTCCTTTATCAAAAAGCTTGCCGCCCGTCAGCGTATGGATTCTGTTGATGATTTTTATGCGGCAATAGGCTACGGCGGACTTTCCGTTTCAAAGCAAATGCCTTATATTAAAGAAGAGTATCACAAAAATTACGACAAGAGCCATACAGAAGAGGTACCTTCCGTCAAACAGCCCGTCAGAAGAAAATCCAAAGACGGAATTATTGTTGACGGAATTGACAACTGCCTTATTAAGTTTTCGCGTTGCTGTAACCCGTTACCGGGGGACAGTGTAATAGGCTTCATTACCCGCGGGCACGGCGTATCCGTTCACAAAGCGGACTGCGTAAACGTGCCGAAGGATATTGCGCACTGTGCAGAGCCTGAACGCTGGGTAAAAGTGCATTGGGATGCTAAAACCTCTGATAAATACAGCGCAACAATTACGGTTACCTGCTTGCAGCGAGTGGGACTTATTGCCGACATCAGCCAGCAGATAGCGAATATGAAGGTAAACATTGTAAGCCTTACAACCCACGACACGAAGGACGGAAGGTCTGTTATTGTGGTAACGGTTCAGGTTGAGGGTATTGAGCATTTGAAGAGTATTGCATCAAAAATTGAGAAAGTACACGGCGTTATAAGCGTTGAGCGTTAAACTATGAAAGCAGTAGTACAAAGAGTAAAAAATGCAGGCGTTACGGTCGAGGGCAAGGAAATCAGCCGTATCGGCAAAGGTTATATGATACTTTTAGGCGTTATGGACGACGACACGGTGGAGGATATTGATATTCTTGCAAAGAAAATATCAACGCTTCGTGTTTTTGAAGATGAAAACGGAAAAATGAATCTTGATATTAAGAGCATAGACGGGGAAATTCTCGCAATTTCTCAGTTTACCCTTTGCGCAGATGTTAAAAAGGGAAACAGACCGTCATTTATCCGTTCAAAAGAGCCGGAAACCGCGAGAGGATATTACGAAATCTTTTGTGAAAAACTTATCGAGTACGGTGTAAGAGATGTCAAAAAAGGCGTGTTCGGCGCTGATATGAAGGTGGATTTAATAAACGACGGCCCCGTAACAATAGTTTATGATACTGAAATTTGGGTGAAAAGATGATAACGGTTAAAAGATTTATTTTAGGTGAAATTGAAACGAATACTTATGTTTTAGAATCTGACGGGCTTTGCGCCGTTATTGACCCTGCTATTGAGAGCCAGGAGCTTTTAGAGTTTCTGAAAGGCAAAAGCGTAAAGTATATTTTGTTAACTCACGGTCATTTTGACCATATTTCAGGCGTAAATTCAATAGTAAAGGAAACGGGCGCAAAGGTTTGTATTCATTCTCTTGACAGTGAAATGCTCAGTGACGGAAACAAAAGCCGTTACGATTTTCATTTCGGCGGTATTCAGCCTGAAATAAAAGCCGATATTCTTTTAACCGACAACGACGAAATAGCTTTAGGCGAAACGGTTATCCGCGTAATGCACACGCCGGGGCACACAAACGGCAGTGTTTGCTATATTTTAGAGAATGAAAGAATAATTTTTTCGGGTGACACTCTTTTCCGCTTGTCTGCCGGCAGAACGGATTTAGCAGGTATAAGCACTGTTCTTGCCGCACGGAACGAGCTTGAATCGTTGCAAAGAATTGCACAGCTTTCAGGGGATTACAGAGTTCTTCCCGGTCACGGGGAAGAAACTACGCTACAGTTTGAGCGTGAAAATAACAGATATATGAGGGGCCGCAATGCGTCTTACAGTTATTAACCATAAATACCATTATGAAATGGAAAAGCTTGTCCGTTTGTTTTTGCCCAATGAGAAAATTGAGGTTACAAATGAAAAAACGGACGGAGACGGGCTTTACACAGAAGTCGGCAGTGAAATAACTGTTATTTTCAAAAAAGACGGTTTTGAAAAGCATTTGACTGCTCCCCTTTGTGACGACAACGAAATGCAAATGGGCAGAATGGTTTATTCCATTTTCGGCGAATATACCTCGTTTTACCCCAAATGGGGCGTGCTGACAGGGGTTCGACCCTCAAAGCTTTTAATAGCAACAGAAAAAAGGCTTGGCAGAGAAAAAACTGAAGAATATTTTTATAACGATTTATTGGTTACAAAGGAAAAATTTGATTTGGCACGGCGTGTTGCCGACTGTGAGGAAAAAATAATTTCTCTGTCAAAACCGAAATCCTTCAGTCTTTATATTTCAATTCCTTTTTGCCCCACACGGTGCAGTTATTGCTCCTTCGTGTCACATTCCGTGCAGACGGAGAAAGCAAAAGCGTTAGTGCCCGAATATTGCAGACTTCTTTTGGAAGAGCTTAAAATAACGGGCAAAATAGCAAGTGAAAACGGACTTTCCCTTGAAAGCGTTTATATAGGCGGCGGCACTCCAACAACCCTTTCCGCCGATGAATTGGCAGAGCTTTTAAAATCGGTTACCGAAAATTTCGACTTGTCTCACTGCCGTGAATTTACCGTTGAGGCAGGCAGACCAGACACAATAACGGAAGAAAAATTAACAGTGCTCAAAAACAGTGCAGTTTCTCGTTTGAGCATAAATCCGCAGACCTTTTCCGATGAGGTTCTTAAAATTGTAGGCAGGTGCCACAGTGCAGAGGAAACCGTAAAAGCCTTTAATACGGCACGCAGTTTAGGTTTTGACTGTATCAATATGGATCTTATCGCAGGGCTCCCCGGGGATACTCTTGAGGGATTTCGCAATTCTCTTGACAAAGCAGTTTCCCTTGACCCAGAAAATATCACGGTACACACTTTGGCGCTGAAGCGCTCGTCAAATTTAGGCGTGCAGGATATGCGAGTTACTGCCGAAAACGCCAAAAAGGTTGATGCAATGCTTGAATATACTTATGAAAAGCTCAATGGCAAATACCATCCGTATTATATGTACCGTCAGTCAAAATCGGCAGGCAATTTGGAAAATATAGGCTGGTGCAAGGAAAACACCGAATGTCTTTACAATATTTTTATGATGGAAGAATGTCATACCGTTTTATCTGCCGGCGGCGGAGCGGTAACAAAGCTCAAGGCGAATTCTTCGGATAAAATAGAGCGAATATTCAACTTTAAATATCCTTTTGAATATATTTCCGGCTTCCGGGAGCTTATGGAACGAAAGAAAAGAATAACCGAGTTTTACAATACATACTTTTAAAGAGTAGGGAGCCTTAGTATGTCGAAGCTTACCAATGAATTGGAGTATATAAACGGGCAGGTAAAAGAAAACCCCCGTGAATTTATCGAAAAATGCGAGCAACGATATGATAATATTGTAGCTTCTGTCGCTAAAACCATATGCGATAAGGGTGAGCGGCAGGTTGTAATGCTTGCAGGGCCGTCGTCCTCAGGAAAAACCACAACGGCTCGAAAAATTTGTGACGAATGCAGAAAAAACGGTGTGCATACGTTTGTTTTAAGCCTTGACGATTTTTACCTTGACCGCAATGCTATCCCCCTTTTGCCTGACGGCACAAGAGATTTTGAAACGGTTTATGCTCTCGATTTAGATTATTTTACCGAAATTGTAAATGCGCTCTTACGGGGCGAAACCGTAAAAACGCCCATATTTGACTTTGTAACGGGCGCTCGTAAAAAGGACGAATACAACGAAATAGCTTTGGGTGAAAAAGATATTGTTATAATAGAAGGGCTTCACGCGTTAAACCCTATTATTACAGATAAAATTGACGGAAGTCTTTTCAAAATATATATCAGCGTATCGTCAAGAATTTACAATCAAAAAGGAAAAATCATTCTTAATAAAAGAAATCTGCGCTTTGTAAGGCGATTGGTAAGAGATGCAAATTTCAGAGGAAGCTCTGCCGATTACACTTATTCTCTCTGGAAAAATGTTACTTTCGGCGAAGATAAATATTTATTCCCCTACAGAGATAATGCAGACATAAAAATAAATACGGTGCATCTTTACGAGCCCTGCGTTCTTAAAAAGCAGGCGTTAAAGCTTCTTGAAAGTGAAATTTCCGACGATTTTGCTTACGACGTTCAAAGGCTTCGCGATGCACTGAAAAAATTTGAAGATATTAACGAGAAAGAAGTTCCGAATAACTCTCTTCTTCGTGAGTTTTTAGGCTGAGAGGTGAAGGTATGGAAAACAAAAGCAGAAAAAGCCAGTCGCTCTTAAACGGCGCATTGGTGCTTAGTCTTTCAACTATCATTGTTAAGATTATAGGTGTTATTTACAAAATACCCCTTACCAATATGATAGGTACAATAGGCAGAGGGTATTTTGACTCGGCTTACAGTCTTTACGTTCCGATTTATACCATTTCAATGGCAGGTCTTCCCGTTGCCGTATCAAAAATGGTATCGCAGGAGATGGCACTGGGTCACTACCGTGACGTAAAGCTTATTCACAAGGTATCCAAAAGACTGTTTTTAATGATGGGCATTATCGGCACGCTTTTGATTTTATTGCTTACTTACCCTTATGCTCTTTCAGTTAAAACTACGGCGGTTATTCCCTCACTCTTAATTATCGGTCCGTCTATTCTTTTCTGTTGTATAATGTCCATTTACCGTGGCTACTACAACGGCCTTCGCAATATGACGCCCACGGCAATTTCTCAGGTGCTTGAAGCTTTGGGAAAGCTTGTTTTCGGTATTGTTTGTTCAAAGGCGGTCATAACCTACGGCTATTCGAGATTTAATGCAGGGCTTTCCGTATTCGGTCAGGTAGTTCAAAACGAAACTGAGGCGCTCAGCCGAATTTATCCTTATGCCGCGGCAGGAGCCACCGCAGGCGTAACGCTCGGCACTGTTGTCGGTATGATTTTCCTTGTGATTTTAGGAAAGTTTAAAGGCGACGGAATTACAAAAACAGAGCTTGCAACGGCGCCCCGCCCCGTAAAATCATCGGTAATTTCAGGCAGACTTGTAAGATTTTCAATTCCCGTTATTTTAAGCTCTCTTGTTTTCGGAATAACCAATATTATTGACGCAGTTACAATTCAAAACAGACTTGACCACGTTGTGGCAGGTAATTTGCCGTTTATGCGTCAGTTGTATTCTGCTGAATTACAAGGTGTTTTAGACGCAGACGTTAAAGGCTTCCTTTACGGCGCTTATTCTCTGTCTGTTGACTTTAAAAATCTTATTCCGTCAATAACGCTCACCCTCGGGGTCAGCGCAATTCCGGCTCTCTCTGCCGCATGGGCAATGAGAGACAGAAGGCAAATAAGAACCTCAATCGAATCGGTTCTCCGTGTTACAATGCTCGTTGCAATGCCCTGCGGAATTGGTATGGCGGTGCTCGCTCAGCCTATTTTGGCAATTTTCTACGGCGGCGGTACTGCGGCATCGTCAATTTCAATTGCCGCCCCGGTAATGTCCGCTTACGGCGCAACTATTTTCCTTATCGCCCTTTCGCAGCCAATGACCAATATGCTCCAGGCTATTGACAAAACAAGAATACCGCTCGTATCCTTATCAATCGGTGCAATAGTAAAGGTGATCGCAAACTTTATTCTTGTTGCGATTCCCAAAATCAATGTAAACGGCGCAGTAATCGGCACAATTATTTGCTATATAATCATAGATTCCATAAACCTTTTCGCCCTTTTAAAATTCACAAGAACACGGATAAATTTCATTTCCGTTTTTGTAAAGCCCAGCTTTTGCGGAATACTTTGCGGTTTGGGCGCATACACAACCTTTGCGGTTTGCAACAGATTTATTCCCGAATTTGCTGTTTCAGGCCATTCGCTGAAAGCCATAATTTGTTTAGGTCTTTCTGTGGCTATAGGCGGAATTGTGTATATAATTTCTATGCTTTTCGTTAAAGGAATAGCAAAAGATGATGTAATTATGCTTCCAAAAGGAGAAAAAATAGCAAAAATACTTGCAAAATATGGATTTATAGGGTAATATATATACATAAGTTTAAGGAAGTGCGCAATGATAGAAGGTTTTATTTTCAAAGAAAAATACAATTTTGACGACTTAGTTTACATTACGCATCTTCTTCGCTCCCCCGGCGGTTGCCCGTGGGACAGGGAGCAAACGCACGAAAGCATTCGCCGTGATTTTATTGAGGAAACCTATGAGGTAATTGAGGCGATAAACAAGAAAAGCTCCGAAATGCTTTGTGAGGAGCTGGGCGATGTTCTTTTGCAGGTAACCCTTCATTCCGAAATGGAAACTGAAAAAGGCGTATTTAACATTGATGATGTTTGTGACGGAATTTGCAAAAAGCTTATTGAACGCCACCCTCATGTTTTCGGCGATGTAACCGTTAGCAGCTCGGGTGAGGTTCTTAACAATTGGGATGCCATTAAGAAAAATTCCAAAAACCAGAAAACGCAGACAGATTCTATGCTTGCAGTTCCCCGTGAATTTCCTGCCCTTATGCGTGCGGACAAAATTCAGAAAAAGGCTCAAAAGGTGGGCTTTGACTGGGACAGCGCAGACGGTGCCTTTGATAAGCTTTACGAAGAGTTTGCAGAGTTAAAGGCGGCTGTCAACGAGGGTAACAAATCCAATATCGAAGAAGAATTCGGCGATTTACTCTTTTCTGTTGTCAATGTGTCACGGTTTATCGGTTGTGACAGTGAAGAGTGTTTAACCAAGGCAACGGACAAGTTCATTTCCCGATTTTCGGTTGTTGAAAAGCTTGCCGCAGAGCGAAATATTGATATGAAAAATACCGATATTGCAGAGTTGGACAAGCTTTGGGAAATAGCAAAGGCTTCAAAAAAGGAGTAATCCTTTAGAAGATAAACAAGAAAATTTATAGGAGGTAATGACAATGAATAAGACAGAACTTGTAGCAGCAGTTGCTGCAAAAGCAGAGATTTCAAAGAAAGATGCTGATAAGGCAGTAGCAGCAGTTATTGATGCAGTTACAGACGCTCTTAAAGCAGGTGACAAGGTTCAGCTTATCGGCTTTGGCACATTTGAAGTTCGCGACAGAGCAGCTAAAGAAGCTCGTAATCCTAAGACAGGCGAAACAATCAGCGTTCCTGCAACAAAGGTTCCCGCTTTCAAAGCAGGCGCAGCTCTTAAAGCAGCAGTAAAATAATCAGTTTATGATTTGAGAAGGGGAGCTTTAAGCTCCCCGTTTCTTTTATATGTTATTGTAAAAAAAGGAGCGATACAGAGCTTTGTATCGACAGGCACAGTATGAGATTAGATAAATATTTAAAGGTTTCACGCATAATAAAACGGCGTACCGTTGCCAATGAGGTTTGTGATGCAGGTCATGTAACTGTGGGCGGAAAACCCGTAAAAGCATCTTACGATGTAAAAACGGGGGATATTATTGAAATCCGTTTCGGAGAGAAAATCAGCCGTTATAAAGTGCTAAGCGTTACCGAATATGCAACCAAACAGACGGCAAGTGAAATGTACGAAGAAATAAAATAAATAAGTAAAAAAATTTATGGGAGGAACCCCCGGCGAGGGTTCCCCCGAAAAACAGTTCACTGAACTGTTTTTCTCCCCCTCCTGCGCTTTTTGAGGGAAAGGAGTTTCGCAGTCTGCGGACTGCGAGGAAGGGCGTTGCCCCTCCACCCTACAACCTTTTGAAAAAGGTTGACGAAAACTTTATTTGTTTTATTATCAAAAAATAGTT
>JAFLUN010000002.1:51864-57957 GCA_022508785.1 Oscillospiraceae bacterium | reverse complement strand
CCGTCACGCATAGTTCAGTACCTTCGTTACAGAATGTGAGAAAGATTCCCACTCTTTTTGCTTTTCAGAGAGCTGTCGTAAACCTTTTTTTGTAATGTGGTAGTATTTTCTGCTTCTGCCGTCAATTTCTCGCCAGTAGGATTCCAATGCACCTTCCTTTTCAAGGGCGTGCAAAATGGGGTACAGGGTGCCCTCAGTCATTTCAAAGGCGTTTTCACTGGCAATTTCTAATTCACGGATAATGCGGTAACCGTACAAGTCCTCTTTTTTAAGAATGCTTAAAATCAAAAGCCCCGTACTTCCCTTTAATAATTCTTTACTGTATTTCATATCGCCTTGCGATACAGCATTCGCACAAAGAGATATAAAAGTTTTCTCTTTTGTGCACGGTATCTTTCCTTTCTTTAATTTATTTTGCAAAGCTATACCTCGCTTTACAATGTATTGTGTATACATTGTAACACAAGGTATATTTGCTGTCAAGAGAAATTTATAATTTTTATACCGAGATGTATGGAAATAAAAAAACAAAGCGGCAGGTTTTCTGCCGCTTCGCTTTAAATAATGTGATTAAATTGTTCTTTAAGCCTCTTCACGGCGGCGTTTGATGATTACAAATACCGTAATGCCGACAACTGCAACCGCCACTGCAACAACTGCAACCGCTGCAATTACAAGCGGGCTTTGAACAGATGATGTGTTTGTGATATTGCCCGGAACATCTGAGGTGTTGTTATTGTTGTTATTATTTTCTCCGTCGCCGTTGGTGTTATTGTTGCCTTCACTGGGAGTGCCGTTAACGGTTCCGTCAATAACAGTGCCGTCGGGAAGGGTAATAACCTTTGAAATAGCGAAAGAATCAATGCGTTCCTCTTGGTTTCCGTCAACTGTGTAGGAATCGAAATAAAGATTTCCGCCGTCAATTTGAATGTAGGAATATGTAGGAATCTGAACATCTACTACTGTTTCCGGAGTGGGGAATGCACTGTCTGTTTCGGCAGCGTCCTTCGGTGAGTAATGTTTAGAGCCTGATGTTCCGTTAATGGAATAAATTGTGCCGTCGGGTTTAATTTTTGACGTATACGTAAGACCGTTGTAGTTAAGGGTCTGTGTTTCAGTTTCCTGAATTGCATTGTCTTTTAATACATCGGTACGCATATAAACGTGATCATGACCCTGGAATACAATGTCAATACCAAGCTCAGGCATCAAGGAAGCAAACTGGTCACGAAGTGCCTTTACGTCACTGTCATTATAGTGAGCGCCGTTTGAATAAGGAGCTTTGTGAAGAGCAACAAATTTCCAAGCCTTAGTTGATGCGCTCATATCGGCTTTAAGCCACTCAAGCTGAGCATCTGAAAGTGTTCCGTCACTGTTAAGGTCGTTCGTATTAAGCACTGCAAAGTGTGCGGTGTTGTAATCGAATGAATAGTAAGCGCCGCTTGCAGTATCCTGCTTCGGAAGATTTGTAAGGTAATAGTTGTTTACCTGTGCGTAATCCTCTTTAGCTTCATGGTTGCCTGATGCCGCCATAATAGTTGTGCTCATAAGGTTATTTGAAGCGGTATTGAACATCTTCTTCCATTCACGGAAGTTTCCGCCGTTATCAACCATGTCGCCCGTGCTGAGAATGAATTTTGCATCGTGATTTGCGAATGCTTCATTAAGCATTGCTGCCCAGTTGCTTTCATACTGCATTTCAGTAGCAGACTGCGGGTCGGTAGCGTGAATAAAGCTGAATGCTGTGCCGTTACCTGATGTTTCCAATACGGCAGGTTCACTCCACCAGCCTCTTGAAGCATCGCCTACACGGTAGGAATACTTTTTACCTGCCTCAAGACCGCTTACAGAAATTGTATGGCGGTTAACGTAAACGGGATGCTCAAGAATACCGATAAATCCTAAATCTATTGAGGAATAATGGCGGTCAACAAGCTCGCATTTAACCGATGACTTAAATTTAACAGTTGAGCCTTTGCTGAAATCGGGTTTTTCAGAGTAGGGAACAATTTGAATATCTGTGCGTTTAAGGCTGTATTTTGTATAGTAAGAAATGTTCTTTGTTGTTGCGCTGTCGCTTCCGAAGGTAACTGCAACGTTGCTGGGAAGACGCATATTTTCGGCTGTTGTGGGAACAGCGCTCTTGCCTGTATAGTTAGCGAAACCGTTGTAGTCAGCCTGCTTTGCAGGGTTTTCATCGTGGGTAAAGTCTTTAAGGATTCTGTAAAATTCGTCGTCAAGAGTATCATATACGCTTTGTGTTAAATAATCACCCAACAAAGAGTATGCAACACCGCTAAGCTTTTGACCGTCGCCTGCAACGCCTGTTACCAAAATAAGTGAAACAATATCGCCGATACCTACGCCTTCAAACTCAACTCCCAACGTTTCAAAAATTGAGCCTAAAATTTCGCCCAGCGCTTCACTGTTAAGACCGAGAGAAAGGGGATCGATTTTTATTTTTTGAAGAATTTCACCCTGTAAAAGATCGTCAAGGATTACGGTGAGGAGTGTGTCAACAATGATTTCGCCGTTCTCGTGATTCTTAAAGCGGTTAAGAGCATCCATAAGGAATGCGTCGTTTTCGGGATCTTCGTTGTTAAGGTAGTGGTAAGCTAAAACGGTAGATGCAAGGTCGCCTATCGTACCTTTGCTGCCTTTACTTGAGAAGCCGAGTGTATCCTTAAACTTTGTGCAGGGAACGTCGGATATTTCCGTGTCAAGTAATTTGTCAATTATCGGCTCAATAATAGCCAATGTATTGTCTGGGTCGGCAAGATAAGCTTTCTCAATCTGTGCGCAAATTGAGAAAAGAAGTGATTTGACCGCTGTTGCGGAAATGCCGCCCAATAAATCGTTGTTTATTGCATCTTTAAGAAGTGTATCAAAGTCAATTTTGTCAGTAAGGTAGTAGTAAAGTCCGCCTGCTTCTTTTGCGTCTAATCCAAAGCCGTATTTAAGCTGGAATTCAAGCAAATTCATTACGAAGCTCTTAACTCCGCCTTCGCCGAAGTTAACTCCGAAGCAGATGTTTTTATACGGCTTTGGCTGAACCTCACCGTTAAGTATAACGGGCATTGTTTCGTCAATATCGTGAGAAACATATTCGCAAGTAACATTTTTCTGGCTCGTAGCGCTGAAATTAACCGTTCTGAACATATTCGGGAAGTTCAAGAGCGAAGCAGTAGCAATGTCGGTTATCTTTTCGCCGTTATCGCTTACATATTCGGCAATATCGTGTGAATGAAGGTGACCTGAAACCATGTAGTGCATACCTGCATCAGCAAGAGTGTCAGCCATTCTTTCCCACTCTTTAAGAACGAAAGCCTCAAAAAGGTCTTCCTCTGTTTCAAAGTGAGGAACAATGTTAAAGTGGTTCATACCGATAACAATTCTGCCCTCAGCAGTTGCCTTTTTGCATTCGTTAACAGCCCATTTCAAAAGGTCTTCCGTAAATGCACCTGCTGTTTCCTGAACATCTGTGCCCTTATCGGTAACGTCTGATGTGAAACGGCCGCCGTCTAAAGCTATAAGACGGTATTTGTCGCCAAGGTTGGCGGTGTATGAAAGAGCGCCTGCCTGTGCTCCTTCGGGGGGAGTATATGTACTCAAAGCCTCATCATAGCCGAATTCCCAATAGATTTCACGGAAATCGTCCATAGAAGTCTGCGTGTCTTCAACGTACTTTTCTCCGTCAAATCTTGCAGCACGGGGATTGTTAATGTCGTGGTTGCCGTCAATAACATAAACGGGAATGCCCGTTTCCTGTTCAAACTGACGAAGACGACGGGCAAAAGCAATGTGACCTGCCTTTTCACCGTTGCGAGTTAAGTCGCCGGGGATAAGAACAAAGTCAAGCTCGCCCTTTGCTGCCTGCTCCTTAAACGAGGCAAGAACGCAGTCAACGGCAGCGTCTGCTATGAATGTTGATGAATTGTTAAGCTTTGAATATTCAATGAAATCCGCCATATTGCCCTGAATGCTTTCAGGAGCAAAATAGTGAATGTCACTGAAAATTCCCAAATTCAAATCTGCTGTAGAGTTTGCCGCAATGGCGTAAAACGGCAGATTTGCGACTGCAATTAAAATTGCAATCATAACGCAAAGGAGTCTTTTCGAGAAACGTTTTTTCATAAATAAACCTCCGTATTTTTATACCACAATATTTTAACATAAAAAAAATAAAAGTGCCATAAAAATAACGGCACTTTTTAATATTTATAGGTATTATATAAATATTAGGCAATTTATTTATGCAAAATGCATTTAAGAATTGCGATAATCTGCAATAATCTGCCCGTCCTGAATGCGGATTACACGCTCAGCTTCCTTTGCAATTTCATTATCGTGGGTGATAAGAATAATCGTTCTGCCCTCTTCGTGCAGCTCGTGCAGTATTTTCATAACCTCAACACCCGAATGACTGTCAAGGTTGCCCGTCGGCTCGTCTGCAAGGATAACGGGTGGGCGTGCGGCAACTGCACGGGCTATTGCCACTCTTTGCTGCTGACCGCCTGACATCTGCTTAGGCAAATGATTAAGCCTGTGGGAAAGACCTACTCTTTCAAGGGCCTCAATAGCCAAACGGTGGCGTTCATCTTTTTTCATTCCTCTGTAAACAAGGGGCAACTCAACGTTTTCAACTGCGCTGAGGCTTGAAATAAGGTTGAAACCTTGGAAAATAAAACCGATTTCCTTATTGCGTATTTCGGAAAGCTCGTCATCGGTCATGCTTGAAACGTCAATACCGTCAAGAAGATATGTTCCCGATGTGGGAATATCCAAAAGACCTATCATATTCATAAATGTTGATTTTCCCGAACCGGACTGACCTACAATTGCCAAAAATTCGCCTTTTTCAACTGTAAGGTTGATGCCGTCAAGGGCTCTGACCTCATTTTCACCGGGATTATATATTTTATAAAGATCTTTTACCTCAACAAGACTCATAAGTTCACCGCCATTTAATTATGGTAATATTTTAATTGAAATAAGGGCATTAGTCAATGAATAAAATGTTAATTTTTGTTGCCCGTAAAGAGTGTTTATGTTAAAATACTTAAAGAGGTGATATTTGTGGCTACCAATTGTGAAATGTGCGCTAATTACTACTATGATGAAGAAACGGAAGATTATTGCTGTGATATATCTATTGACGAGGATGAAATGGTGCGGTTTCTTTCATCTCCCGATTACAACTGCCCGTATTACAGGCTTGACGATGAATACGGAATAGTACGCAAGCAAAACTGACGAAAAGAGCTAATTGATTTTGTTTATACTGATAATTGTATTTTTATACGGTTATCAGTATAATTATTTTATGGGAAAAATAGGGAGGAGTAAATTGTGATAAGGGAGTACATATTTCCTATAGTTATTGCCGTCGGAGTAATTACAACGGTGTCATTTTTAATTTTGCGTGTAAAAAAGGGAGGGCTTCCTGCAATGTATTGCAAAGCAGGCGCTTCCATGTGCTTTATCGGCACGGCTTTTTCTGCATTGGCTTTTTCATTTGACAGTGAAGAAATGATGCCGAAAAAACAGTTTATTTACGGCGTAATAATGATTTTAGGCTTTATTCTAAGTCTTTTAGGTGACATTTGGCTTGATTTGAAATATTGCTATGATAAGGACAGCGACGTTTTTCTTTATTCAGGGTTCATAAGCTTTATGGCAGGGCACGTTTTCTTTTGCTCTGCTATCATCTATCAATACAGATTGAAGCCCCTGCATTTTGTATGCTGCTTTTTGATTTCATTAGCTTTGGCCGTTGTCATATGGTTCACTGAAAAGCTTATGAAATTACAGTACGGTAAATTCAAAAAAATCGTTGCCGTTTACTCCGTATTCGTGTTTATGACAGCGGCTTTATCGGTTTTAAGTATGGTTGTAAACGATTTTTCAAGAAATACTATTCTTTTGTCAATAGGCGCTGTTGCATTTCTTCTTTCGGACTTGGTGCTTACAAATATATATTTCAAAAAAGACGGAAACAACAATTTAAATGTTGTTGTTAACCATACTCTTTATTATTTCGGGCAGTTTGCATTGGCGGCAACATTATTGCCGTTACCGCTTTTTAAAAGATAA
>JAFLUN010000002.1:50111-51764 GCA_022508785.1 Oscillospiraceae bacterium | reverse complement strand
CGGGCAGTTTGCATTGGCGGCAACATTATTGCCGTTACCGCTTTTTAAAAGATAATTCTTAATCGGAGGAAATTATGGAAAAGAAAAGGTATGTAGGTAAAAAAGAGCTTTGGATGTTTTCAATAGGCGGAATGGGTCAGGGAATGATTTACGCCATGATGTCCAGCTACATCAGCGATTATTACGTAAACATTCTGCATTTGCCCTTAATGTTCGTGCTGTTACTCATGCTTCTTGCAAGAGTGTGGGACGCAATCAACGATCCGCTTATGGGAATTATTGCGGACAGACACGTTACAAAATGGGGCAAATTCAAGCCTTATATTATTTTCGCCGCACCGCCCATAGCCGTTTTGACGATTTTAATGTATTTAAGCCCCAGCCTTTCAATGAACAAGCTGATGATTTATTCAGCGGTTGTTTATGTTCTGTGGGGCATGATTTACACTATGGCAGACGTTCCGTTCTGGAGCTTGCCCAACGTTTTAACACCTGACCCGCAGGAAAGAAGCTCGGTTGTTTCATTCAGTAAAATTTGGAACAGTGTCGGTTCGGCTCTTCCCGAAATATTCTTTTTTGCGGCAGGCTTTTTGCTTCCGAAATTCATTTCAACGGAAAATCCTGAGGAATACAACAAAAAGCAGTATCTTATAATTGCCAGCGCCGTTGTAGCTATCGGCATTATAATGTATGTTAATTCTTATTTCCATATTAAAGAGCGTGCAGTTCCGCCTGTAGCGAAGAAGCAAAAGGGAGAAGGCTCTCAGCTTTCAAGAATTTTCCACTGCAAGCCGTTGCTTCTTGTTATTGCAATGGGCGTTCTTTCAAGCGGACGTTATATGGTTCAGGCAGCGGCAATACACGTTGCCCGTTACGCATTTTACATAGGCCCCGACCTTACGGGTATGACGCTTGAAGAAAAAACTGCGGCTATTGCGGCATCGGTTTCAACAGTTAAAACACTTTTCCAGGTGTGTGCTCTTGTGGGAATGTTCGGCGCAACGATATTTATGCCGGCGCTTATGAAAAAGTTTGACTATAAAAAGCTTCTCATAACGACCTGCCTTGCAGGCTTTGCGGCAAGCGTTTGCACAACGCTTATCGGTTGGTTTACGGCAAATCTTTATATCTGCATTCCGTTTATTTTGATTTCTTCCATACCCTTAGGCGTTATAAACACAATTTCTATTGCCATGATTTACGACTGCCTTGATTATATGGAGCTAAAAACCGGTCACAGAGACAACGCTCTCGGTTCTGCTTGCCAGGGCTTTATCAACAAGCTCGGTTCGGCACTGTCCACCTGCGGAATAGTTGTTATGTATATGGCAATAGGCTTTGAGCCGTCTCAAATGCTCAATTCCACAACGGTTATGGCGGCAACGGAGCTTACAAGAGGTCAGAATTTTGCAATGTTCTCTCTCGTATCCGTCGTTCCCGGCTTAAGCCTTTTGCTTTGCTCACTTCCAATGTTCTTTTATAAGATTTCAGGCAAATATAAAACCGAAATGCAGTCTGAGCTTGCAAAGAAACGCGAAGCCGCTGGATTTAAGGTTGATGAATAAATGCTTAATAAATTACAGTAAACAAAAATGTATGGGGAACTCGTTGTGGGTTCCCCATATCATTTTAGATGTTAGATGTGAGTTGTTC
>JAFLUN010000002.1:16156-50011 GCA_022508785.1 Oscillospiraceae bacterium | reverse complement strand
CTCGTTGTGGGTTCCCCATATCATTTTAGATGTTAGATGTGAGTTGTTCTGCTCCCTCTCTGAGGGAGCTGTCAAGCGTTAGCTTGACTGAGGGAGGGGATTTAGTTGCATTGTTTATTTACGCGGGAGGGCGTGGAAGCCCTCCCCTACAAGATAAGTGCAAGAAAACTGTTAAATGTTATCCGTTGTTGTCGGTCAATGAATCAAGGCTTACAAAGCTGCCGCCGTTTCCCGTAACTTTGGGAAGCTCGCCGTTCCATTTTTCAACCTTGTTGTATTCAATAACCTCTTTTGTCAATGAATCGTTGATGATTTCGTTTGCCTTTGCTTCTGCTTCGGCAGTAATCCTTATGGTTTCTGCCTGTGCTTCTGCATTGATAATAGCAGTTTGCTTGTCCGTTTCGGATTTAAGCAATTTCTGCTGTGCAACCTGTTTTTCTTCAATAGCAGTAATGAACGCTTCGGAGAAATCAAAGTTTATTATGTTAACATCCGTAACATAAAGACCTATGCTGTTAAGCTTTTCATTAAGTCCTTCAATTAAGCCGTCGGAAATCAGCGCTCTGTTCGTAACGCTTTCTTCGGCGGTGTATTTTGCCGTAATTGCTTTAAGCACCTCGTTTACAGCAGGAGTTACAAGCACGGTTTCATAATCTGCGCCGATGTTTTTGTATATGCTGTAGGATTTGCTTGTATCAACACGGTAGTTGATTGCAAGAATTGTTGAAACTGTCTGCAGGTCCTTCGAAAAAGCCTCTGTTTCAACCTCCAATTTTGTAATTCTGTTGTCGATTTTCACAACCTGTTGAACGAAGGGAGCTTTAACGTGGAGCCCTTCTTGCAAAACGCCCTCGTTTACTTTACCGAGTGTTACGATAACGCCTGTGTGGCCTGCCTCGACAATAGTAATGCAGTTTGCCGCTAAAATTATAATTGCAAGGACGACTACGGCGGCAATTATTGCTTTTTTGCCAAATGAGCTTGAGAATTTTTCCTTTAAATTTTCATCAACTAAAATTGCTTTTTGTTTCATTTTTAAATCTCCTTTTAAAATAAATTTTTAATTTTTAGAACTCTCGGTGCTTACATTTTATTTTTGTTCCTCCTCTTTTGAGTTCACTTGATTATATCACATTGTCATATGACTGTCAAGAATTTTTTGCAAAATTTTTTAAAATTTGTATTTGCTTGACTTTATTAAAGATTTATTATAAACTATCTTATTATTATAAAAACTTTTAAGGACTGATGGACAATGCTTAAAAATACAGAAAAAACGATGGAAAAAATCGTTGCTCTCTGCAAAAACCGCGGTTTTATATTTGCAGGCAGCGATATTTACGGCGGTCTTGCGAACACTTGGGACTACGGCCCTTTGGGTGCAAGGCTTAAAAACAATGTTAAGGACACTTGGAGAAAAAGGTTTATTCAGGAGCGCAAAAACAGCTATGAGGTTGACGCTGACATTCTTATGCACCCGAAGGTTTGGGAAGCCAGCGGTCACGTATCCTCATTCTCAGATCCGCTTCTTGACTGCAAGGAGTGCAAAATGCGCCACAGAGCTGATAATCTTATTGACGATTTTGACCCTGAAGCCCACGCAGACGGTATGACAAAGGAAGAAATGTTTGAATATATTAAGGAGCACAGCATTCCGTGCCCCCATTGCGGTAAGCATAATTTTACGGACATCCGTGAATTTAACCTTATGTTCCAGACATTTCGCGGCGTTACAAATAACAGTAAGAGTGTAATTTATCTTCGCCCAGAAAATGCCCAAGGAGAATATGTAAATTATCTCAATGTTCAGCGCACTATGAGAGCAAAGCTCCCGTTCAGCATCGGTCAAATAGGTAAAGCATTCCGAAATGAGATTACTCCCGGTAACTTTACGTTCAGAACAATTGAATTTGAGCAGATGGAGTTTCAGACATTCTGTAAAGAGGGATCTGATACAGAGCTGTATGAATATTTTAAGGAATACGGCAAGAAGTACTTTGAAGATTTGGGACTTCCCGCTGAAAATCTCAGATTCCATGACCACGAAAAGCTGGCGCACTACGCAAAAGCCGCCTGTGATATAGAATTTTTATTCCCCTTTGGCTGGGGCGAAATTAACGGCACCCACAACAGAACGAATTTTGACTTGACAAGACATCAGGAATACAGCGGAGCAAAAATGGAATATCTTGACCCTGAAACAAATGAAAGGTATATTCCGTTTATTATTGAATCCACATACGGTCTTGACAGAACCGTGTTGGCTCTTTTGGCTCAGGCTTATGACGAAGAGGTGCTTGATGAAGAGAAAAACGACACCCGCGTAGTTCTTCATTTGAATCCGGCAATCGCACCTTATAAAGCGGCAGTTCTTCCCCTTTCAAAGAAGCTGTCCGATAAGGCAGAGGAAATCTGCGCTGAGCTTTCAAAGCATTTTATGACAGACTTTGACGAGACGGGGTCAATCGGCAAGCGTTACCGCCGTCAGGACGAAATCGGCACGCCGTTTTGCATAACTGTTGATTTCCAGACTGTCGGCGATGAAAATACACCTGCCGACAACTGCGTAACCGTTCGTGACAGAGATACAATGGAGCAGGTAAGAATGCCTGTTTCAGAGCTTGTAAATTACATTTCTGAAAAGATTAAATTTTAATTGGCATTAAAATAAAAGGTCTGTTTTTACAGACCTTTTTTCGCAGGTGAAATTATGAAAACAACGATTTATGACAAACTTTTTCTCTCTTCTTTTGAAACGGGAAGAAAAATGATAATGGATTTATCTCCCGACAGACTTTTAGCTCCGTGCTTTGAGGCAATGGGTAAAGAGCCGAAGGCAGAACGCTACGGCGGCTGGGAGGCAAAGGGCATATCGGGTCACACTTTAGGGCATTATATGTCTGCTCTGTCATTCCTTTACGCCGCAAACGGCGATAACCTTGCAAAAGAGAGAGCGAAATACTGCGTAAATACGCTGAAAAATCTGCAAGGCGAAAACGGATATATTGCAGGCTTTCCCGAAAGTGAAAGCTTTGACAAGGTTTTTTCAAACCCTGAGGGCTTTACTGCAGGCGGATTTGACCTTGCAGGCTGGTGGGTGCCTTATTATTCTCTTCATAAAATTTTCAGAGGACTTATTGATATTTACGAAAATATCGGAACTGCTGATGCATTAACAGTTGCCGAAAAATTGGGCGAATGGACTTATAAAACCACGTCAACTCTCAATTCTGAGCAAAGATTAAGACTGCTCAAATGTGAATACGGCGGAATGAACGACGTTCTTTCAAGACTTTATAAGCACACGGGAAATGAGCATTTTAAGAAAGCGGCGGATTTTTTCTGCGAAGAAAATTTGCTTGTACCATTGTCAAAGAGTGAGGATATACTCTCAAATCTCCATGCAAATACGCAGATTCCTAAAATAATCGGCGCATTAGAGGTTTATGAAAACGGTGGAGAGGCTTATCTTTACTCAGCGGCAAAATTCTTTTGGGATACGGTAGTAAATCGCCGTTCCTATGCCATAGGCGGTCACGGTGCAGGGGAGCATTTTTGTAAAGATGATGAAAAACCTCTTAAAACAAACACCTGCGAAACCTGCAACACCAATAATATGATTACTCTTTCAAAAATGCTTTGGGAAAGAGAGAGGAACAGTAAGTATTTCGATTACATTGAACACGCTCTTTATAATCACATTTTACCGTCGCAGGACGAAACAGGTATGAAAACCTATTTTGTAGGGCTCGCACCGAGTAACTTTAAGGTCTATTCAACACCAGAAGATTCATTTTGGTGCTGCTTTGGCTCAGGGCTTGAAAATCCGTTTACATACAGTAAGTTAATTTTCAACTATGACAAGGGCTTGTATGTAAATTTGTATATTGATTCGGCTTTTGATGATGAAGATGTATCCGTAAGGCTTAAGTCTTTAGATAAAGGCGTGAAAACCCTTGAATTTACAAGGGATTATAACGGCACGGTTTATTTAAGAAGTCCTGCATGGTGCAAGAATTTTAAGGTAGAATATAAAGACGGAGAAATTTCTAATTACGAAAACGGGTATGTTAAAATAAATTCTTTTTTCAAAAGAGGGGATATAGTTAAAATTTATCTACCAAGAGAACTTGAAAAGCACACAAAGAGTGACGATAACCGCTTCGTGTATTTTACATACGGCGAAATTGTGCTTGCAGAGTTTTTGGGGAACGAAAATTGCCCGGAAAGTGACCACGCCGCAGGTGAAAACGATTTTACTGAGCAAAAGCTTATATATTGCGCTCCGCTTAAAAGTACCGATATTAAAAAATGCGGCGATATGAAATTCTCAGTTGACGGGCACACACTTTGTCCGTTCTATGAAATCCTTCACGGCAGGTACAGAGTTTACCTTGAAACAGAATGAACAAATAAAATAATCAAAAAAATAAAGGAGCAGGTAAAATTACCGGCTCCTTTTTAAATATTAAATTAAAAACAATTATTCGGCAGTTTTAGGCTGGCGAAGCTCACGAAGCTCGTTTTCAACAAACCCTTCAAGGTCAGGCTGGTTTTCTTTTTGCTCACTAAAGGATTTTCCGACGATAACATTAAGAATGAAGTTAACGGCAAAAAGAACGCAACCGACAATAAATCCAAAGCTTACAGTACCTTCCGTGATAATTCCGCCGCCTAAGTTTGCGCATTCGCTTGTAAATTTAATGAAGAAGAATGCTGCGGCGCCAAACGAAACCGTGCTGAGTACATTAAGGATTATGTTTAAAACATATCGAAGATTTATGCCTGCAATGAGTAAAACAAGGAAATTGAGAACACCGCAAACAACGGAGAAAAGCATAAGCACACAAGCTGTAATTAAAAGCGTTGCTGCAGTTCCCAAAACCTCACCGCCTGCAAGGGTTAAAACCGAGCCTATATCGGTTTTTAAAAGATATTTTAAAATAAAGGTTAAGAAAGATACCGTTTGCTTTCCTTCATTGAAGGGAAGAGAAAGTTTAAAGGTATAAAGGGGAAGAACAAGGGCTATAAGCGGAGCAAAGGTCATTACAAGACGGACAATACGAAGCTTTGAGCCGAAAAGAGCAGATTTAAAGTTCTTTGTTCTGTAATGAAGCTTTGCAAAAGAGGTTTCCGCAATGTCGGCATCCTTTTCCAAACGCTCTTCCCATTTGTGATTAGGAAGATTGATGCCGCATTTCGGGCACTCAGCCTTAATGTTCCAAATTTTCAATGTGTGTCCGCATTCAGGACATTTAACTGCCATAACTTATCACCTGTGTGTACAGCGTTTGCACAAAAAGAGTATAAAACTTTTCTGTGCACGGTACCGTTCCTTTCCTTAAGTTTTTCAACTGTTAAATATTGTACTACAATTATTTAATTTTTGCAAGTCTGATAACATTCCAAGAAAGTGGCTTTAAGGGAACGCTCATAACTTTATTGTCAATAACGGGCTTTTCTGCCTTAAAGGGTTTAACGGGGCAGCCCGTAACGCCGTTTTCAGCTTTAACGTCATAACCGCTCATTTCAATAGCGTCAATAACTTGGAATCCGTCAAAATCAAGAAGAGAAACATCAAGCATAACATCTTCGTCAAGACTGCGGTTAACGGCAAATACCGTAAGATTTTCGCCGTCCTCGGAAATAGTTGCTATTGATTCAACATCGGGAACATCCGTAAATTCTTTCGTGTCGTGCTTGGGGCTGTCTACCTGTGAAATGAGAGTATAGCCTCTGCCGTAATTTGAAAGGTGCATAAAGGGATAGAAAATAGTCTGCTCCCAAACCTTACCGCCGTTTTCAGTCATAATCGGCGCAATAACGTTTACAAGCTGTGCAAGGCAGGCAATTTTTACTCTGTCTGCGTGCTTTAGAAGGGTCATAAGAAGAAGTGCTATAAGAAGAGCATCTTCAAAGTTGTATATGTCTTCGAGCTGATGGGGAGCCTCGCACCATCTTTCAACCGGAGCGCCGTTTGAATGGTACCAAACATTCCATTCGTCGAAAGAAAGATTTATCTGTTTCTTTGAGTGCTTTTTACCCTTTATGTAGTCGCAAATGCAAACAACCGTCTTAATAAAATCGTCCATTACCATTGACTTTGCAAGGAATGAGGCAGTATCGTTAGCCCTGTTGTCAAAGTAAATATGCAATGATACATAGTCCACTGAATCGTAGGCAATGTCAAGAGTGGTAGCTTCCCACTCGCCGAAGGTTTTCATACCCATATTTGAGCTGCCGCACATAATAGTTTCAATTGACGGGTCAGTCCATTTCATTACCTTTGAAGCTTCAAGAGCGGTTCTGCCGTATTCAACGGCGGTTTTGTGACCTATTTGCCACGGTCCGTCCATTTCATTGCCGAGACACCATGTTTTAATATTATGAGGTGCTTCAAACCCATGAGAACGGCGGAGATCGCTCCAATATGAGCCTGATTTATGGTTGCAGTACTCAACAAGATTTCTTGCCTCGTCAGCACCGCGAAGACCTAAGTTTACCGCCATCATACACTGGGTATCGGCTTTTTTACACCATTTTGCAAACTCGTTAGTACCGAAAAGATTAGGCTCAGTAACGCCCCATGCAAGCTCAAGCTTTTTGGGTCTGAGCTCAACAGGGCCTACACCGTCTTCCCAATTATAGCCTGAAACAAAGTTTCCGCCGGGGTAACGAACTATGGGAACGTTAAGCTTTTTTATTTCTTCAATAACATCAGTGCGGAAGCCGTCTTCATCGGCGCACGGGTGGCCGGGCTCAAAAATTCCGCCGTAAACGGCTCTGCCTAAATGCTCAATGAAGGAGCCGTAAATTCTTTCGTCTATTTTTGCGTTTTTAAACTCAGACACAAGTGTCATTTTTGCTTTTTTCATAAGTGTATTATCCTCCGTGAAGGGTTATTTTGTTTCTTCATCTGTTAACTGGCGGTTCTTTAAAAACTCGTGCAGCAAATTAACGTTTTCATCAAAATCAAGCACAAGGCAAGAACCTACGCCAGAAATTGTTTTGTTTGACCAAGTACCGTCGGCAGGAATGGAATGCTGAACAACGTCAAATCCGTATGCCTTTTCAAGAAGAGCGTTCATTCCGAACTCCATTATATCGTCAGACGGAATGTTTGTGCGTACCATCGGCATAATTTCCTGAGCCAGAGCCAAGAGCTCTTTAGGTTTTTGACCTGTGGCTTTGCCGATAATTGCCTGAATTACTTTTCTTTGACGCTGAGTTCTCATGAAGTCGGAATCAAGATAACGGATTCGTGAATACCAAAGAGCTTGACCGCCCGTAAAGTGGTTTTCACCTTCAAAGATTTCTTCAGGGAAATCCTTCTTGATTTCCTTTGTCATGTGGTCTTGACTGTTTATGTACTTGGCTTCCCTTGCCGTTACCTCAATGTCAACTCCGCCGAGACGGTCAATAATATTTTCAAATATTTCAAAATCGACAATTGCGTAATAGGGAATTTCCACCTTGAAATTAAGCTCAAGAGTGTCAATAAGCATTTGGATTCCGCCAAAGTAAAATGACGAATTGAGCTTTGATTTACGAAGATTTTCCCTCGCAATCGTAACGTAAGAATCACGAAGAAAAGAGGTAAGCTTAATTTGCTTGTTTTTATAATCGAGGGTTAAAAGTATCATCGTGTCGGAGCGCGACTGCACATCTTTTTCTCTTGCGTCTGTACCGACGAGAAGAATATTGATTTGCTCGCTGTCTTTATAAAGCTCCGCGTCGGAAATATAAATATTATCCTGAAGGGGCTCGTCAACAGTAATGCTGCCCACTAATTTTTTGACAGTTGAATAGGCGTAAAAACCTAAGCTTCCGGTTACAACGATAACAAGCACAAGGAGAATTGATATCACTGCAAGAACAGGATGGCGTTTTTTCTTTTTTTTAGGGCCGTTCGGGTCTTCGGGAATCATATTTTCGTACAAGTCTTGAGAATCGCCAAAAGAGTATTCCTGACGCCGTCTGTTATCAGCGGAGCTGTTATATTTTACTTGAGGCGCCACGCCGTAATTCTCTGAAAAAGAGGAAATATCCTGAAAATCATCATCTTCAATATTTACTTCAAATTTAGGTTTTGAGGGAGTTTTTGAATAAAAATCCTCAAAATCATCTCTGCGGTTTTTACCTTCCAAAATCCTTCATCCTTTACAAAAACAATACACCGCTATTTTACAACAATAGTGATAAAATAACAATATGTTTTTATAAAAAATCAGTCGAAAAATAAAAAATATACATTTCTCTGCGTCACCTCTTGCAAGAAGTGCGTAAAATATGTATAATATGTTCAGTTTTGGTTTAGGAGTTTGAATTTATGTTAGGCAAATATGTAACGGTGCGTGTCACCAAGCCTATGCACTCCTTTGACGCAGAGAACGGAATCAGAAACGAACTGAATTTCGGTAAGGTTGAAAGCGGAATGGATCCGAGAAACCCGGTCAAGGGTGCATACATTATGGGTGTGAACCATAGGGTGAGGCTGTTTGAAGGCAGAGTTATAGCAGTTATCAAAAGAAAAAACGGGGGCGGAATATTTCTTGTTGTTGCCCCTAAAAGCAAGCGCTTTATCGTTCACGATATTGAGGATGCAATAGCTTATGCGGAAAAAGAAGGCACTTACGAGCTTGATTGCATTTACGAAACCTCATGCGGAGCTGTTGTTTACAGAATAATAAACGGTGAGGTTCGCTTTTTGTTGATCAAAAACAAGAGAAGTCTTAATTGGGGCTTCCCGAAAGGTCATATGGAGCGCGGTGAAGACGAGCATATGACCGCTTACAGAGAGGTTTTGGAGGAAACGGGAGTAAGAATAGAATTTTTGCCCGATTTTCGATTTAAGTCCGAGTATTCAATTCAAAACAGAATTGAGAAAAAGGTTATAATATTTTTAGCAACCACAAAAGACACCCGTACGGTTATTCAGCAGGAGGAAATTGAAGAGTATTTATGGCTGGGCTTCCAAAAGGCTATGGACATTTTAAGATTTCCCAATGACAAGCAAATACTTATAAAAGCAAACGAATACCTTGGTAGCCACTTAATTATTAACGGCTGACGCCCGAGTTTACACCTTGCCAAAGAGGGAATTACTGATGCTGGAACAGATTGTTAAAGAAATACTTGCCTTTTTTACGGATAAAATGCCTGCAGAGCTGACGGCTTTTTTGATTTCGCTTATGCCTGTTTTGGAAATAAGGGGCGGAATGATAGCTGCCCGCCTTTTGGAGCTCCCGTTTTGGAAGGCATTCTTTATTTGTTATGCAGGGAATATGCTGCCTATTCCGTTTATTATTCTTTTCATAAGAAAAATTTTTGAGTTTTTAAGGCGGTTTAAGTTTTTCGGAAAAATCGTTGATAAGCTGGAAAAGAAAACGGAGAAAAACAAAGAAAAGGTTTTGCGGTATGAAGCTTGGGGGCTTTTAATGTTTGTTGCCATTCCTCTCCCCGGCACGGGCGGTTGGACAGGCGCATTGATGGCGGCTCTTCTTGACATAAGACTGAAAAAATCCTTGCCGATAATTGCTCTCGGCGTGCTTATTGCAGGTTTTATTATGTCAGGCCTTACTTACGGACTTTTTCAAATGTAAAAGTTTAAATAGAACAAAAAACAGCGGAGTGGATTTTAAAATTCACTCCGCTTTACTGTATTATCAGTTCATTTATTCGTAACAATCCTCAATTTTAATTACTTCTCCGTTTTTAACGTAAACTCTCGGAACACGCTTGTTTATAAGGCAGACTATTTCGTAATTGAACCTGGCAAGCGGGTCGGAAATATCCTCAACGCTGATAGTTTCATTCCCGTCTGTGCCCACAAGGGTTACCTCGTCACCCGTCCGTACATTCGGCACATTTGTGACATCTGCCATTAACTGATCCATACAAACTCTGCCGATTATTGGGCAGCGAACTCCGTGAACAAGAATTTCACCTTTATTTGACAGGTATCTTGGGTAACCGTCAGAGTAGCCTGCCGTTACGGTTGCAATTTTAGTTAGTTTATCCGTCACAAAGGTTGAGCCGTAGCTGACGGTAAATCCACTCGGGACATCTTTTATAAATGCAATACTGCTTTTAATTTCCATTGCAGGGTACAGCGTGCAGACACTCTTTAATTCTTCCGACGGATAAAGCCCGTAAATTACAATTCCGCAACGGACTAAATCGCCGCACTCGCCGTTAAGTGAAATTGCGGCGGCGCTGTTGTAAATGTGTCTGCAAGGAAGCGGAAAGCCCTCTGCAATCAGTTTGTCGGTAAATTCAAAAAACCTTTGTCTTTGTGCTTCCGTTACCGTTTTGTCGATTGAATCTGCACACGGAAAATGAGAAAATGCGCCGAGAATTTCAAGCCCCGAAAGAGAGAACAGTTCTTTAATCTGTTTTTCCCCGTTTTCATCAGCCTGAAATCCCAATCTTCCCATTCCGATGTCAATTTTTATGTAAACCCCTGCTTTTACGCCCCTTTTGAGCGCCTCTTCAGAAAGCTTCTTTGCGTGGGATACATCGAACACGGTAGAATCAATTTGATGTGATAAAACATTAGAAAAATCTTCGGGAAAAATGTGGCCGAGAATTAAAATGCGGCTGTCAATTCCGTGTCGGCGTAAGCTTACCGCTTCACCTGCGGTGGCAACGCCCAAATCGTGTACTCCGATTTCGGAAAGGAGTTTTGCGGTCTCAACTGCTCCGTGACCGTAGCCGTCCGCTTTTACAATGCCCATAATACGAACATTTTCGCCTATCTTTTCACGAACAAGACCAATGTTTTTTGCAATATTGTCAAGGTTTATTTTTGCATATATTCTTTTGGGAAGCATATTAAAATCACCTTCAAAAGTACAAAGTGCCGTTATTTAAGTTACATCAGGAATTTTTCTTCCATGCAACAGGTGAAAACAGAATAAGCATCGGGAAAATTTCAAGCCTGCCAATTAACATATCCGCCGTCAAAACAAGTTTTGTAAAATCGGAAAGCGCTGAAAAATTACAAGTCGGTCCTACTGCATTAAGACCCGGACCTACGTTATTTATACAGGTAATTACAGATATAACGGTACTTGTGAAATCAAGATTATTAAAGGAAACGAGAATAGTCGAAACCCCGATAATAACCATATAGAGAATAAAATAAGAATTTACGGTTGAAACGGTCGCTTTATCAATTAAAGCGCCGTCAAGCTTAATTGACTTAACGGTTCCCGGACGCACCGCACGGCGTATTTCACGAATAGCGGATTTAAACAGTATAATAATTCTTGCAACTTTAAGACCGCCGCCCGTGGAGCCTGCCATTCCGCCGACGAACATAAGGGCGACGATAATGCATTTTGAAAAGGTGGGCCAAATGTCAAAATCCGCCGTAACAAATCCCGTGGTGGAAATAATCGAGGTAACCGTAAAGCCTGCCTGCCTGAGAGCCGAACCGAACGTTTTAACATACGGCAAAATGTTGCAAGCTATTGTGAATGTGCTTATCGCTATAACCGAAAGGTAAACCCAAAGCTCCTCGCTTTTTAATACTCTTTTTACCTGACGGACGAGCATAAGATAGAACAGATTGAAGTTTATGCCGAAAATTATCATAAACAGCGAAATAACGATTTCAACATACAAATTGTTATAAGCTGCAATGCTTGCGTTTTTAATGGCAAATCCGCCTGTGCCTGCCGTTGAAAAGGCAAGGGTTATGCTGTCAAAAAGGGGAACACTGCCAAGGTACAGAATAAAGGCTTCCAAAAGGGTAAAAGCGGTGTAAAGCAGATAAAGGATTCTCGCCGTTGCCGCCGTTTTTGAGAGCAGCTTGCCCACAATAGGCCCCGGAACCTCAGCGCGCATAATGTGCATTGACTGTGTGTCCTTTTGAGGCAAAATTGCGAGAACGAAAACGATAACGCCCATTCCGCCTATCCAGTGTGTAAAGCTGCGCCAAAAAAGAAGGCTTTTGGGAAGCGCTTCAATGTCGTTTAAAATACTTGCTCCTGTTGTGGTAAGGCCTGAAACCGTTTCAAAAAAAGCGTCTGTAAAGCTTGGAATTGCACCGCTGAAATAAAAGGGAAGGGAGCCGAAAAGCGCAACCATAATCCACGAAAGAGCAACAATAACAAAGCCCTCTTTGGCAAATATTCTTCGGTTTTTCGGCTTTATAGCTGACAAAACAGCGCCCGTAACAACAAGAATTACCATAACAAATGAGTAAACACCTGCAATGGAAATACCCTCTGCATAGTAAAATGATACAAAAAGCGGCAATGCCATAAATAACGCTTCAATCATAAGGAGCTTCCCTACGGTTGAACTTATCATCCTGTAATTCATAAACAACCTTCGCTTATCGGAAAATTTCGTTAATACTTCTGAACTGTTTGCTCTTGGAAACAATAATTACGCTGTCGCCCGTTTCAATGGTGTCATCACCTCGGGGGAAGATAACACGGGTACCCCGTATAATGCTTGCAATGAGCGTGTCTTTGTGTATTTTAAGGTCTTTAAGGGGGATTCCCGTTTTGCCGAAATCCGAAGTTATAAAGAATTCAAGGGCTTCAACCTTGCCGTCAACAAGCTTGTAAAGGGTTTGAACGCTGGATTCGCCTGAATTTCCTATTGCTCTAATGTACCCGACTATTCTGTCCGCCGCAATAAATTTTGATGAAAACGCAGAGTCCATACCGATGCTTTGAAGCACTTTTGACGATACTCTGTTAATTTTCGCAACGGTTTTGGTTATTCCTAACGACGAAGCGTACATTGCTGAAATAATATTTTCTTCATCTATCGTCGTAAGTGCTACGAATGCGTCAACAGATTCAATTCCCTGTTCAAAAAGGATATCGTGGTCGGTTCCGTCTCCGTTTACGATTCGCACATCGTGCAGAGCTTCCGAAAGAAATTCGCATCTTGAGAAATCGCTTTCAATGATTTTAACGTTGTACCCGCCGTTTTCGGAAAGCTGTTTTGCAAGATAGTAGCCTATCTTGCCGCCGCCGATAATCATAATATTTTTAGTTTTATGCTTGTAAATTCCCAGCTTTTTCATAAACTTTACAAGCTCTTTGCGTGAAGCGGTAATGTGAATCTTATCGCCTGATTTTAATACGAAATCACCGCGGGGAATGAACACGTCCGTACCTCTTTGAACGGCGCAAACAAGCACGTTGACATGGAACCTTCTGTGGATTTCCGTAATCTCCATATTGTCAAGGGGATTATTGGAATTTATTTTCATTTCAATAAGGTCAACTGCGCCCTTTGCAAAGGATTCTATATTGTTTGCCGACGGGAAATGAAGCACCTTCGCAATTTCACGGGCTGCGGCATATTCGGGATTTACCGTCATACTAAGACCCAATTCATTTTGGAAGAATGCAAACTGCTTGTTATAATCGGGATTGCGCACTCTTGCTATTGTATGCTTAACGCCTGCAGTTTTTGCAACTAAACAGGAAAGAATATTAAGCTCGTCGGTCTGTGTTAACGCTATGAAAACATCAGCAGAATCAACGTCTGCTTCCATTTGCACGTCGTAGTTTGCCGCATTGCCGCATATTCCTAAAACGTCGTAAGAATTAACCAAGCGTTCAATAAGCTTTGGGTTCTTATCAATAACAACTATGTCATGCTCTTCATCTGAAAGCTGTTTTATAAGCGTTTCGCCGACTTTGCCGCCGCCTGCAATAATAATATTCATCTTCACAATCTCCGTAAAATACTTGAATATGATAATATTATCATATTTTATATGATTTTACAATATATAAAAAGGATTACGGCTTCTTGAATTTTTCATTGACCGACAAAAAAAATTGTGATAAATTAAAAGAGAAAGATAACAAAGGGAGAATGACGGCAATGAACAAAAAATTGAAAATAATTTTAGCGGTTTTAATTTCTGTTGTACTCATATTCGGTGCGGCATCGGCAATTTTTTTTGCGGTATATCCAATGAGCCCTAAGGTGGAAATTAAATCAGCGGAAAGCCGAATTAAAAATACAGACGAGTTATTTGTTGCAAGCTTTAATACGGCGGCTCCGTGGGGAAATCTTCTTAACGGTACGTACACAAAACGCAGAGCGCATCTTTTTGCCGAGCAAGTAAATAACATTATGCCCGATACTCTCGGCGTGCAGGAGATGAACAGCGACTGGGTTGAAAAAATGGAAGAGCTTTTGCCACAATACAGTTACTACGGAGTAAAAAGAGGCGGAGACGGCAGTGAAAAAACCTCTGAGATGAGCGGTATTTTTTATCTTAAGGATAAATTTATTCTTATTAACAGCGGCACGTTTTGGATTTCCGAAACGCCGGAAAAAGAATCGTATTTTGAGGGCGCAGGCTGTAACAGAGTTTGCTCTTATGTAGTTCTTGAAAACAGGGAAACGAATGTTAAATTTGTTCATTTTAACACGCATCTTGACAATGTAAGCGAAGAGGCGCAAAACCTCGGCGGAAAGTTAATTGCCCAATATGCAGATGAAATCAGCAAAAAGTATGAGGGTATTTACATAGTTGTGACGGGGGATTTTAATCAGTATTCAAACGGAAAAGGCTGTGCGGCGTTGGAACAAAACGGTTACACCAATGTGGGAAAAAGCTTCGGTAAAGATAATCTTTTGACTTATAATGCGTGGACAAGAGACAAGGAAGGCTCGCCTATTGATTTTATCTTTATAAACAGTGAGTTTTCTGCAAATGATTATTCAGTAGTTCATTACGACAATGTAAAAAGCAACGTTTCCGACCATTATATGATTACTGCTACACTTGAATTTTAATAAGTATTCAGAATATAAAAGACCGCTGAGCGCTCAGCGGTCTTTTTCTGCTTCTTTTCTTGATTTAATAACCTTTAATCTTGTGAAATCCTCGCGTTCTTTTTCATCTAACGCTTCGCTGATTGCCTTAATGTCCGCATTAAATTTCGGAATCATAATGTTGTTCAGTGCATTTGCCCGCTTGCGTGTTGTTTTAATGGCGTCGGCAAGGCGGTAAACATCACATTCAATTTCTGCAAGGCGAACGGTTTTAAGCTTTGCTTCGTTAAAATAAACATAAGCCTTATCAAGATAATCGTTTGAGGATATAAGACCGAAATAGGGCATTAAAGGCTGATTTTCCGAGGATATAACGGGGATTTCAACACCCATAACAGATTTAAAATCCATTGAAAGAGAGGTGTCTATCGGGACTGTGTGTGCAAAACTTTCGCAAAACCCCAGCGTAGTGTTTACAAGGCGCAAAAAACGGTATGCATTTTCATAACACTCGTTAACTTCAATGCGGATTTTTGCCGCATCGTCAACAAGGCTCATCATTTCACGGACAAGAATATTTTTCTTCCTGTCCATAAGCTCAAAGCCCAGTGTTGCTAATTCCAAGGACTTTTTAGCAGCGGCAAGATTTGCCTTTGTTGCGGCGATTTGAGCCATTGTAACACCTCCCACTTAATTTTTAAAAACTACTTTTTGCAGTATTTTTTTAGGATTTTTTCATCAATTCTGTCAAGCTCTGAATCGGGAAGCGACGACAAAAGTGACCAACCAAGATCCAATGTCTGCTCAATGCTTCTGCATTCCGTAAAGCTTTGGCAAATAAACTTTTCCTCAAACTCTTTTCCGAATTGTAAAAGTGCTTTATCGGATGCTGAAAGCTCGTCTTCACCGATAACCGATGAAAGGGCGCGGGCATCCTGCACCTTTGCGTAAGATGCTAAAAGCTGATTGGAAAGGGCAGGGTGATCCTCTCTTGTAAAGCCTTCGCCGATACCGTCCTTCATAAGACGGGAAAGGGACGGTAAAACACTCACGGGCGGGTAAATTCCCTTTGAATCAAGGCTGCGGTCAAGAACAATCTGCCCCTCGGTAATGTACCCCGTAAGGTCGGGAATGGGGTGTGTTATATCATCATTGGGCATTGTTAAAATCGGTATTTGCGTAACAGAGCCTTTTTTACCCTCTATCATACCTGCGCGCTCGTAAATTGCCGCAAGGTCGGAGTACAGATAACCGGGAAAGCCCTTTCTGCTTGGAATTTCGCCTCTGGTAGAGCTGTATTCACGAAGAGCTTCCGCATAAGACGTCATATCCGTCATAACAACAAGAACGTGCTTGCCCAGTTCAAAAGCCAAATATTCTGCGGCGGTAAGGGCGCATTTTGGGGTCATAATTCGTTCAATTATCGGGTCGTTTGCAAGGTTTAAGAACATTACAACCCTGTTCATAACGTTTGATGCGGCAAATTGCGAACGAAAATACGCTGCAACGTCGTTTTTAACACCCATTGCGGCGAAAACGATTGCAAAATCTTCGCTGTCGGCTATTGTGGACTGACGCACAATCTGAACGGCAAGCTCGTTGTGCTTCATACCCGAGCCTGAAAAAATCGGGAGCTTTTGCCCTCTTATAAGAGTGGCGAGAGCATCAATAGACGAAATACCCGTTCTAATATAGTTCTTTGGGTATTCACGGGAAACGGGATTGATGGGTGCGCCGTTAACATCCTGTTTTTTTTCGGGGTAAATCTCGCCAAGTCCGTCTTTAGGGCGGCCAAGACCGTCAAAAACTCTGCCGAGAATTTCAGGAGATAAGGGCAAACGCATACTTTCCCCGGTGAAAACGGTTTTTGTGTTAAAGGCGGACATTCCGCGGGTTCCCTCAAAAACCTGAAGAGTTACCTTTTTGCCGTCAATTTTAACAACTCTTCCCGTGCGCATAGTTCCGTCATCAAGGAAAAAATGTGCAATTTCTTCATAAACGGGGTTTTCTACACCGTCAACTGTCACAAGAGAACCGTTGATTTCGCAAAGCTTTGTATGTTCAATTATCACGTTTTTCACCCCTTACCGAAGAATGTCGTTTATAGCTTCATCAATGTTGCTGTTTAAATCATCAAACATTTCGAGATTTTTATTCGGAATATCGTATTTCATTTTTATGAGCCTGTCGAAAAGTCCCGTAGCAGTAATTTTGGAAATGGGAATTTGCCGTGCCACAACCTCTTTTGAACGGTCGTAAAGATGAAGAATTGACTGCATCATTTTCATCTGCTTTTTCGCAGGCACAAAAGTGTCATCACTGTGAAATGCGTTTTGCTGTAAAAAACCTACTCGAATAACTCTTGCAATTTCAATTATCAGCTTTTGGTCGTCGGGCAGAACGTCAGCGCCAATAAGCTTTACAATTTCCATAAGATTTGCTTCTTCGGAAAGAATTGCCGTAAGTCTGTCACGGTATGATGTGAACATAGGGTCAACATTTTCCTTATACCAATCCGAAAGCTCGTTTGTGTACTCACTGTATGACGTTGTCCAATTTATTGCAGGGTAGTGGCGAGCGTACGCAAGGGATTTATCCAGCGCCCAGAAACAGCGCGTAAAGCGTTTTGTATTTTGCGTTACAGGCTCGGAAAAATCGGAGCCCTGGGGAGAAACCGCGCCGATTATTGTAACGGAGCCTTCCGTACCGTTCAGGTTTTCAAAATAACCGCTTCTTTCATAAAATTCCGAAAGGCGTGACGGTAAATAAGCAGGGAAGCCCTCATCGGCAGGCATTTCTTCAAGTCTGCCTGAAATTTCTCTCAAAGCCTCTGCCCAGCGGGAAGTGGAGTCCGCCATAATTGCGGTGTGATACCCCATATCTCTGTAATATTCAGCTAAGGTTATTCCCGTATAAATCGACGCCTCACGGGCGGCAACGGGCATATTTGAGGTGTTGGCAATTAGCACCGTTCTTGAAAGAAGGGATTTCCCCGTTCTCGGGTCAGAAAGCTCTGAAAATTCACTCAGTACCTGAGTCATTTCATTGCCGCGCTCACCGCAGCCGATGTAAATTATAATATCGGCGTCACACCATTTGGCAAGCTGATGCTGAGTCATGGTTTTACCTGTACCGAAGCCGCCGGGGATAGCCGCCGCTCCGCCCTTTGCTATGGGGAAAACGGTGTCAATAATACGCTGTCCTGTTATCAGCGGTTTCCCGAGGGGCAACCGCTCCTTAACGGGTCTCGGCACTCTTATGGGCCAGCGCTGAGCTAACTTTATTTCGTGGATTTTACCGTTGCTGTCAGTAATCTCCGCTATTGTATCGGTTACCGTATATTCTCCGTCAGGAACGATTTTTGTGACCGTGCCTTTTACATTTGGCGGAACAAGGGATTTATGGGTTATTGAGTCGGTTTCGGGGCAAGTAGCCAAAATTTCACCGCCGAAAACCTTATCACCCTCGTGAATAGCAACCGTGACTGCCCATTTTTTCGTTTCACTGACAGCAGGAATATTTATCCCTTTTTCTATGAATGCGCCCGAAATTTCCCGAACGCTTTCAAGGGGTCGCTCAATACCGTCAAAAATATTGCTCATTATCCCGGGTCCTAAGGTTACACTCATAGGCGAGCGGGAAGAAAAAACAGGCTCGCCCGGCGTAAGACCTGCCGTTTCTTCATAAACCTGAATTGTAGCATGATTTTCAGAAAGGCCGATAACCTCTCCGATAAGCTGTTTTTCACCGACATAAACGGTTTCCGTCATTTGCAAATCCGTTTTGCCCTTGACGGTTACAACGGGGCCGTTAATGCCGTAAATTTTATATTCTGACATACATTTGCCCCCTAAAATATTTTAAAATCGGCATTTTCAAAGAAAGCCTTCTTTTCGGCGCTAAGCCTTGAATCCAAGGTGTCGTCTGCGCGCAGAGTGTCGGCTTTATCTGTTGCAATAATTCCGCCAAAACGGATATTTTCATCTTCGCACAACGTTGCATTTTTTGCAACTTCGTTAAAGATATTGCCGTAAACCATATCGCACGGGCGAACGTAAAATATAATTTCAGCGCCCAGTGTCTGTACAAGTCTTTCAGCACTCTTTTTAAGAAAATCGGGATACTCCTGTGACTGCGTAAAATCCTTGATTTTCAATTCAGCTTCTTTAAAAATACCGTCTGAAAGCTCATTTCGAAGACTTGCCAAAGCGAGCCTTTTTTCTGATTCATATTGGGCTGCCCTCAAAGCGGCGTCAGACTGAATTTTGCTGACTTCGCGGTGTGTATTTATTCGGTTGTTTTCGGTAGCCTGTTTTTTGTATGCTGTAATTTCCTTTTGCATTTGCGTTTCAGCGGTGCGTTCAAGCTTTTTGCATTGAATGTCCGCATAATCGGTTACGCTTTTAAGGAAAGTATCAAGGCGGTTATCCATTAGTATCGCCTCCTTAAATTTTTATTCCGACTGCAGAGCGGATATAGTCCGTAACATTATCCGAAGAATTGTTTTGAGGATTGCTGTCGGGAATTTCAGAAATAAGCGGAAGATTTTTCTTTTTAAGCTCGGTTAACGAACTGCCTAAAAGCTTTGAAATGTTCGGCGTAATTAAAATCATACCAATGTCTTTATCTTCGCTTATTTTTTGGATTTGTTCAAGGGCGCTCTCGCCGTTCTGCAAAAGCTTTCCCTGAATACCGGCAAGACGAAGCCCGACAATAGAATCTGGATCGTCTGAAAGCAGATAAAACTTCATAATTATACCTTCTGCAAAATAAGAATGGATACAACGAAGCCGAAAAGAATAATTGATTCACCGAGAGCAACGAAAATTATTGATTTACCGAATGTCTTTGGGTTTTCAGCGTTTGCGGCAATAGCGGCAGGAGCGCCTGATGCTATTGCAATACCGCCGCCGATACCTGCAAGGGACGTTACTATTGCAGCGGCCAAAAGACCCATACCCTTTGCAAAGCCTGCGCTGTCACCTGATGCGGCGGCTTCGGTTGTTGCCTCTTCTGCGAAAGCGAATACGGAAAATGCAGACATAAGCATAATTGCAACGATTATCACGCTAACGATTTTTTTAATGTTTTTCATTTTTATTACCTCCGATAGAGAATTGTTTGTCTGTGAACGGGATGAACGGTTTACCGTCACCGCCGTAAAATCTTGAAAACATTTCATAGAATTCAAGACGTAAAACCTGAATAGCGGTCAAAAGACCTTCAACTGCAATAACAAAAATATTGCCGAATATAAGAATCAGCGCATTTCTGTTTTCGCCTGCAAGGGCAAAAACCGCAAGCATCATTCCTGCGTGAACAAGAACATAAGCGCCGATACGAAGGAATGAAAGCGTGTTGCTGAGATACGATAAAATATATTCAATAAGCTCAAAGAAATTTTGAAGAATAAAGTCCATTATGCTTTCTGGCATAAAGTCTTTATGCTTATCAATCGCGCCGATAAGAATTTCTTTTACGAGTAAAAGTACCGCACCCACGCCAATAATTATTGCCGCAACACCCGATGGTATCGGAGCAAATCCGCCCATAAAGCGTGAAGCTAAGTTTGCGCCGCAAAGGTAAACCGCAATGCCCGTAAGACCGTTATTGCTGAATATCGCCTCACCGAATCGTTTGTTCTTTATACAACCGTAAACATTCAGAAGCATTGAAAGGGTAGTCAGCACTATTCCTATAACGAGGGTTACGAGAAGCACGGAATTTACGCTGTCCATAACCGAAACAGGTTTTCCCGAAAGACCCATTGCTTTGTAAATAGGGTCAAGCAACTCTTCAAAGCCGAATACGCTTCCGAAAATAAATCCGAACACCATTGAAGAAATGCCGCAGGGAATAAGAGTTTTGCCTATTTCCATTTTCTTGAGTTTATACATTAAAAATCCCGCAACGGAAAGTACAAGACCGTGGCCCATATCGCCGAACATTACACCGAAAAGAATTGTGTAGGTAACTGCTACGAACGCTGTTACGTCAATGTCCTTGTGAGAGGGCGTGCCGTACATATCAATATAGAATTTATAAGGATTTACAAGAAATTTTAAAAGTCCTTTATGCTCTTTGACCGAAACTGGCGGCGTAGCGTTTTCGGAATCCGTATCGCCTGTTTCAACTGAAATTCCGCTTCCGTTAAATAAATCGGAAAGTTCTGCAAGCTGTTTTTGCGGAACCCAACCCACAAGCATAAAGTAGTGACCGTTGTGGACGGAATAACTTTTTAATTCTTCAAGGCGGTTCATAAAATATATTTTTGAATAAACCGTGTCGTAAACCGAAGTGTCATTATTCCATTCTGTGTTAGATTCCTCGTCTATCTCGTTTAACTGCTCGTCAATAATTTTTAGACTGCTCCGGAGCTCAGCTATAACGCTCTGCACCGTACCTGCGGCGGAAGGAACCTCAAAGGGCTCAAAAAGCAGCAGAGCAAATATTCCGTCAACCTCGTCAATGTGGTTTTTGGGAGCGAAATAAACGCCCCAGAAATCCGTTTTGTCGGCACTGCACGGTACGAAATAGAAATAGGGACATTTCTCGAAAAGCTCGGGCAGCCGTTTTACACTTTCCCTCGGCATATGACCGAAACGCACCTTTACGTATTGAAGAGCGGTAATATCGTCAAGATTAACACTCAACTCTTTAAAATGCGAGAATTTCGTAATGCCCTCCTCGCAGGCTTGTTTTTGAGAAATTAAGGATTTCTTTTTTTCTGAAATCTTTTCGGATTTTTCATACAGCTCGTTTAAGCGTGCGGTTTCTTCGTCAGTCAGCGGAAAATCGGCAGTTTCCGGATTATAAGTTACGGTGTAACCGCTGTTTTCAATCTGCCCGTGCATTTTTTCAAGCATAGTTGTGTACGGATTTTCATCTGCATAAGGAATAAATCCAAGAGAAACGGATATGTGCTTCCCCGGATTTTCCGGTTGAAAATATCCGCACTTATAAAGCTTTTTTGCAGTTTCATGCAGAAGATTATTATCACCGCTAAGGGTGACAAGCTGCATTTTTTGAACAGACATCAGCATCCTCCTTTCACAAGTATATCTGATATTTCGGAAGGGTTAAGACCGTATTTTACACCCTCGATAATGTGTATGATATTGTTTATTTCGTTTTGCAAAACCGTCTCATAAGAAAAGAGCGAGAGAATCGGGTTTTGAGAATACCGTATGTTTTTTACGCTCTTTTCCACCGTGAGCTTTCGCACGAATAAATCGATGTTTGTAATTTTTTCAGTAAAATATTTTCCGTAGACGGAAGCTTTTACAATATTCAAAACATCTTTAGCTGTTTGAGCCGCTTCAAATTGACGGATTTCTTTTGGTGTAAATGCAGTAACGGACGGCATAAGTATACCCGCTTGGTAATTTTTAAAGTCGGGATAATTCTCAGTCAATCTGTAAAACGAGCTGATTATGCTCATATCAGAAATAAACTCGATATATCTTATAATTTCTTTACTGCTTTTACCTTTATATTTCTTACATATAGTAGCTTTAAGATTAGAATACAAGTCGTTAAACAGTATTCTTTCAAGTGCGGCAAGGCTTTTATAATTACTGTCCGATGAAAATAACGGTTCGACTTTTTTGGCATACGGTGTTTGAGAAAGCAAATCGGCAAATTCGTCAAATGACGTTGCCCGTTGCAGCTCAGTTCCGGAAACGGACTGCTCACGGATAAAAAAAGCAGGACGGTCAAATAAGTCTGTAATAATTTCGGTGTCAAGGTGTCTTGCACAATATAAAATTGCTTCTATTTCGTCTTTTTTTATGAAATAACTGTATGTCTTGTCGCCGATGAGCTTTTGAAATCTGCAAAGGGACGCTTTTCTGTCCAGAAGACACTTTTGCAACGCGTTTTCAAAACGCGAGGAAGAAAGTGTAACGGAGGGCAGAACATCTAAATATTCAGCGTAAGATGTTTCATTGCGAAGATAGTTAAATATTTCTTCATTTGAATGAAACGACAGTAAATTTGCGTAATCTTCATCTGTCAACCGTTTTGCAAAAAGCGCGTGCACCTTTGCGGTAACGGCATTTTCCGAATAATTCACTTTCTCACTCCCTTCGCAAAAACTCCAATGTGTTTATTCAGTAACCTTTTTAAAGATTTTTTCAACCATTTCATTTCGTCCGTTTTGGAATGCGTCACGAAGCTTCGTTTCCGCATCTGCGTAGAACGAAGCAATTCTTGCAAGCTCTTTTTTCAGCTTTATTTCAGACGTTTCGGTTTGCTTAGCAATATTTTTTTTAGACCGCTCGCTAAGCTCTGCATCAATTGCATTTTTTGATTCCGTAATTTCCGTGTCAAGAGAAAGAAGCCGTTGCTTTTTCTCGTTTACCTTTTCACGGGAAAGGGTATCGGTTTCTATTATCTGTTTGAGAATTATATCCATACTGCTTTCCATATCGAAAATCACTCCTTTTGTGTTTTTCGTGTTCTAACTATTATACTCCTGCTGTCAAGCCCTTTCAAGCAAACTTTTAAAAACGCTCTTTAATAATTTTACTGTTAATTATCAATTTTTTGTGCTTTTTTTATATCTTTTGCAAATATAGACTTGAATACCGTTCTGACAAACGGCTGAATGAAAAATAACTGTGTAAAGAATGCAAACGGGAAATTAAAGCACACGAGCTTAAGCCATTCTGCAAGCAGTGTCCACATATTAAATCCTGCCTGATAGTTATAGTAAAGAAAGGCGGCGATAAAGCTCATTACAGGGCACATAATACCGACTGTGGCACAAATAATTGCAGTTTCAAATAACACGGGGTGAGTTGTGCGAGGGTCGAAATTCTTGCAGGCAAGTTTAAATGAAAGGGGAGAGCCCAAAAGAACTTCAAGTGTGTAGGCTAATACAAACTCAATAAGTATTATTGCCCAAATCGGCACGGGTTTTCCGAACACGGGAACGCCGCCCATTTTGTTAATGGCGGCAATTACCCCCGTTTCTCCGGTAAGGTTCATAAACATGTTACCGTGAATTACATAAAGACTGTAAAACACATAAGCATGTACGGTTATCACCACTGTAATAAAGGCAAAAACCATTCTTTGAAATTGATTTCTCGGCATAAATATTCTCCTTTTCGGACAAACAAAAAAGCACATGATATGCATGTGCCCAAAATAAAAAACACATGCAGTAAAATCTGTACCGTAATCAGATTTACGCACCGTAAAGTGCCACATGTGTCGTTGATTATCCGTATTTTATTTTTAGTTATGATATCATAAATTTAGAAAAAAATCAATATTTTACTTTGATTTTTGCTTAGCTTTTAGCAAAGTTCTTTAATAATTTTCTATTGTATTAAATATTTTGTTGTGTTATACTAAATATGATAAAAATTTAACAAAAGGGGTATTGAGAAATGGACAACAGTTGGTATAAGGATTTAGTGGTTTATCAAATCTGGTGCCGAAGCTTTAAGGACGGCAACGGCGACGGAATAGGCGACCTTGAGGGCGTACTCGAAAAGCTTGACTACATAAAGAGTATCGGCGCTAATGCAATTTGGTTTTCGCCTATTTACCCTTCTCCCAATGCGGATTACGGGTATGATATTGCCGATTACAAGGATATAAATCCGGAATACGGCACACTCCCGCTTTTCAAAAAGGTTCTTGACGGCGCTCACGAGCGCGGAATGAAAGTAATAATGGACTTAGTCGTTAACCACACGTCTGACGAACACGAATGGTTTAAAGAGGGTCTTAAAAGTAAGGACAATCCTTATCACGACTACTATTTTTGGCGTGACGGCAAGGGAAAAGACGGCAAAAAACCGCCTAACAACTGGCTTTCCACCTTTGAGGGCGGAGCGTGGGAATACAATGAGGAGTTAAATCAGCATTATCTTCACGTTTTTGCAAAAAAACAGCCCGATCTTAATATGGATAACCCCAAGGTTCGTGAAGAGGTTAAGGATATAATGCGATTTTGGCTTGACATGGGTGTTGACGGCTTCAGAGAAGACGTAATCACGTTCATTTCAAAAAAAGAGGGGCTTCCCAACGGCTTCCCGCTTCCCATTGCAACGGGAATAGAGCATTATAAAAAAGGCCCGCATATTCACGAATACCTTAAAGAATTTCGCCATGACGTTATTGATAAATACGACTGCTTTGTTGTAGGCGAATCGCCTATGTCAAATTCAAGTGACTGCCTTGAATTTACCGCAGGCGACGACCATGAGCTTGATATGATGATAGGCTTTGACCATATGCAGGCAGACTGCATTATGACGGACACAATACAGACCCCGTTCAGTCTTAAAAAGCTGAAAAAAGCCTTTACTCATTGGCAGAACGATTTGGCAGGCAAGGCTTGGAACTGTCTTTACATAGAAAATCACGACCACCCGAGAATCGTCAGCCGTTACGGTAGTGAGAAATATCACGATGAAAGCGCTAAAATGCTTGCAACAATGTGCTATATGCAGTGCGGAACACCCTTTATTTATCAGGGTCAGGAAATCGGTATGACAAACATTACCCTTGACAGTATTGATAAATTTAAGGATGTTGTTACCTTTAACAATCAAAGGCTTTTCAAAAAGTTGGGCTTTTCCGATGAAAAATATCTTAAAATTGCAAACAGAACCACCCGTGAAAATGCACGCACTCCCGTTCAGTGGGACAGTAGTGAATATGCTGGATTTTCTACGGCTGAGCCGTGGTTCTATGTTAATCCCAATTATAAGGAAATCAATGTAGAGAAACAGGAAAGCGACCCCGATTCGGTTTTGAATTATTACAGAAAGCTTTTTGCCTTCCGTCAGAACCATAAGGTTGCGGTTTACGGGGATTATAAAGAGCATTTAAAAAACAGCAGTCAGCTTTATGTTTATGAAAGAAATCTTGACGGTGAAAGACTTTTAGTTGTAAGCTCGTTTACGGAGCAAAACGTTACTTTTACTGCTCCGGAAGGGTTCGATTTAAGCAAGGGAGAGCTTGTTCTTAACAACTACCGCATAAATCCCACAAAAGACAACGGCTTTGTAACAAGACCGTACGAAACAAGAGTGTACTATTTTAAATAAGTAAATAATAAGAAAGGGAACGGTGCAGATTTCAAAATTTTATTTTAAAAGTTTAAAATTTGCACCGCATTATGTTTATGGGAAACAAAAGCAAATTAAAAGGGGTTCAATGGTTTAATCTTATTCTTTTCGGGCTTATGGGGCAGATTGCCTGGGCAGTAGAGAATATGTATTTCAATACTTTTCTTTACAATTCCGTTTATAACGGGGCCACACAAACTGCAATTAACGGCTCAATTGACGTAATGGATGCTATCAGCCGAATGGTAGCGTTCAGCGCCGTTGCGGCAGTTGTTACGACCTTTATTATGGGCGTTTTGAGCGACCGTGTTAACAGCAGAAAATGGTTTATTTCAATAGGCTATATTCTTTGGGGTATAATTACCGCTTGCTTCGGATTTATCACAAGAGATAACGTTGCGTTGCTGTTCCATTTAAGCAACGAAGTTAAAATACTCACCGCAACTGTTGTAACGGTTATTGTAATGGACTGTGTTATGACGTTTATGGGCTCAACCAGCAACGATTCGGCATTTAATGCTTGGGTAACTGATATTACGGATGTTACAAACCGTGCCACAACCGAAAGCGTGCTTACTCTTATGCCTGTTTTTGCAATGGTAATCGTTATGGCAATGGGCGGATTTGTGGGCGCCATAGGCTACCCTGCATTTTTCATAGCTCTCGGTTCGGTTGTTGCATTGTGCGGAATAATAGGCATCTTCACGGTTAAAGACAGCAGAGCGCAAAAGGTTTCAGCTGAAAAGCAGAGCTTTTTTGCCGAGTTTATTTACGGCTTTAAGCCTTCGGTAGTAAAGACAAATAAAAATCTTTATCTGTCTTTATGCGCAATGGCAATTTTCAATATTGCATATCAGGTGTTCTTCCCGTATATATTTATCTATCTTCAACATTCGTTAGATTTCACTTTTGACAAACTCCTTGCAGGAATTACGCCGAAAATGATAATAATTGCGGTTGTTTGCTTAGTCGCTTTGGTAGCCGGCATAATTTCTCTTGGCAGACTTATGGACAAATTCGGCAAGGATAAATTTATTTATGCGTCGATTTTACTGTTCATTGCCGGTCTTGTAATAACGGGAATTAACGATAAAAGCCTTGCAGGCTTCGGAATAGGAATGCTCATAACAATGGCAGGTTACGGCTGCTTTATGATTTTGCTGGGAGCTACAATCCGTGACTTTACACCTGAGGATAAAACGGGTATGTTCCAGGGTATTCGTATGATTTTCATGGTGCTTCTTCCTATGGTAATAGGCCCTGTTATTGGCAAAGAAATCTGCAAAATTTCCGCAATTACATATACTAACGAATACGATGTTGTGCAGTCAGCACCGGGGGCTGTAATGTTCTTTGCGGCGGCAGCAGTCGGCGCGCTCATATTCCTTCCCGTTATTTTCCTTAAAAAGAACGGGCTTAAAAAGAGTTAAAAAAGGCGATATTAAGAGGTGGAAATACATTGAAGGGTATTGGTAAAGAGATAAAATATCATAATGTTTTTTTGCTTTTCATGATAGGGTGCATACTCGGAGTTATTCTTGAGGGTTCATTTTGTTATTTCAGGCACGGCGAATGGGAAACTCACGTAACGTTTCTTTGGGGACCTTTTAACATTGTATACGGGCTCGGTGCTGTTGTAATGTATTTGGCTTCTACCGAGCTTGACGGAAAAAGCATATTTACGCAGTTTATGTGTTTTACTTTTTTCGGGAGCGCAATAGAATGGCTTATGGGCTTTATTCAGGATAAGCTATTTAATTCTTATTCCTGGAGCTACGGTAAGCTTACGATAGGCAAATATTTAAGTGTTCCTTTTGCGCTGGCGTGGGGACTTTTGGGCTTGATTTTTATGAAAGTGTTTATGCCTTTTATAAGCAAGTGCTTTGAACATACAGAATCAAAAAAATGGCGTAGCTTTTCCAAGGTTTTTACCGTGTTTATGTGTATAAACCTATTGCTGAGCGTAGCGGTGTTTATACGCTGGGGGCAAAGGGCGAAAAGTCCTGAACCGAGAACGCGGATTGAAAAATTTATTGATAAAAAGTATTCTGATGAATATTTGCAGTCTCGTTTTGTTGAATGGAAAATGAATGATGTTTAATCCTTTTCGCCTTAACAAAATATAGTAAAAGTCCGCCTATGGCGGACTTTTTTTACTGGTTTTCAACGCATATTCTGAATGCTATTTCCCGAAGCTCGTCAAGGGAAGAGACACTGCCCAGCTCTTTTCTGTATTTTGCGGCGCCGTGAAGCCCTTTAGTGTACCAGGCACCGTGCTTTCTCGCTTCTCTTATTCCTACCTTTTCGCCTTTGTACTCGCAAATGCTTTCAACATGGTTTACCATAACCCGCATACGCTCGGAAACGGGCGGAGTGGGGATTATTCGCCCGTGTTCAAGGTAAGCGTTTATCTGTGAAAATACCCACGGTGAGCCCAACGCTCCTCTGCCAATCATAATCAGGTCACAGCCTGTTTTTTCAAGCATTAGCGCCGCTGACTGTCCGTCTGTAATGTCGCCGTTACCTATCACTGGAATGGTGACTTTTTTTTTGACCTCGGCAATAATATCCGTGTTTACGGGCGGGGAGTACATCTGCGCTCTTGTTCTGCCGTGAACGGTAATTGCCGCCGCCCCTGCATTTTCTGCACGCTTTGCCATTTCAACAGCGTTTATTGAATTTTCATCCCATCCGCTGCGAATTTTTACCGTTACGGGAACAGTGGATTCTTTAACAACCGCACGAACGATGCTTTCGGCAAGCTCAGGATTTCTCATAAGGGAAGCACCGCCGCCGTTTCCTGCAATTTTCGGCGCCGGACAACCCATATTTATATCAATTATTTCAGGGTTAAATTCAAGAACAGTGTGAACGCTTTGCGCCATTGTTTTAGGGTCACTGCCGAAAATCTGTATTGCGGCAGGGCGCTCCTTATAGGACAAAAACGAAAGGGATTTTGATTTTCTGTCTCCCATTTCAAGCCCCTTTGCACTTACCATTTCGCTGACAACAAAGGATGCGCCGTAAGACACGCAAAGCTCACGGAATGCTCGGTCTGCAACGCCTGCCATAGGAGCTAAAATTGCTTTGCCGTTAATTTCTCTGTTACCGATTTTCAATTCCGCACACTCCTTTAAAACTTTTGTTTTCGCTATTTTATCACGAAACTGCAAGATTAACAAGTAAGATTTAGCATAATCTTTTTCCCGTCTTCATATAGTTATTTGACACTGAAAAAGCAAAAAGGAGAGATAATAATGGATTTTACCGTAAAAAAGGACAGTATTTCGGTATGTGACAGCCGTGTCATATCTTGCGCCGAACACACGGTAGACTGCGACATAACCCTTCCGGAATATATGCCGGACGTAGTAAGAGTGCTGCGGTGCTGTCTTGCGCCGTCTGTTGCGTCACAGCAAATAAGCGGCGACAGAATAATGACGGAGTGCGACTGCACGGCTTCTGTGATTTACATTTGCGAGCAGGGGAAAATACATTGCTTTGAGCAAACCGAGCATTTCGGAAAGCAGCTTGAATTTAACGGAGAATATCAAGAGAGCGTAACAGTCAGCGCTAAAAATGAATTTGTGAATTACCGTGTTTCGAGCAGCAGAAAAATTGAAATTCACGGGGCGGTAACGGTTACGGCTGCGGGGCTTCAAAAAACACAAAGAGAGATTATTTCCGGTGCAGAGGGCGACGGAATGACGGTGCGCGCACAAAATCTTAACGTTTGTACTTTGTCATCATTTGCAGGAAAAACTTTTTCCGTATCTGAAACCTGCGAAATAAACAGCAACGAGAAAATTCAGTCGGTACTTTCGGTAAACCATTTTATAAGAACGGACGAGGCAAAAGCAATACACGGCAAACTCTTCGTCAGAGGTGAGCTTATTGTCAGAACGGTTTGCTTAACCGAGGACAGCGACATTCGGTGTTTTGAAAATTCAGTTGCCGTAAATCAAATTGTAGATGTGCCGGATATTGTTGAAGAAAACATTATTCAGACAGATATAAATGCAACGACCGTTTCCGTCAGACCCCGTTCCGAGCAGTCTGGCGACAGAGGACTTCTTGACATTGAAGCAACCCTTTATATAGCGGTACGCGCCTATGATATGCGAGAGCTTACCCTTGTCTGCGATGCATATTCAACTAAATACGAAACGGAAAACGAGATGAGGACGGTAAGTATAAATACATCTTGCGAAAAAATGTATGACACCTTCCTTTGCCGTGAGAGCGTTGATGTTTCCTCAGTTGGTATTCAAAAGGTGCTTTCTTTTGAATGCAGTAATATTTTGTCAAATGTTTCTGTGTCAGACGGCAGTATCTGCGTTTCGGGAAGCATTACGGCGGACTGCATTTTTGAAGATTCAAACAACGATATAAATTATGTTACAAGGCAAATACCCTTTGAATATAAGCACCCGTCAATTTTTGAAAATGTGTCATCGAGCAGTATCGGCGCATCGGTTTCGGCGTATAACTATGCATTAGGCACAAACGGAGCGCTTGACGTCAGAATTGAGATTTTAATTAACGGGCTCGTTTTCAGCGGAACGGAAGCAAAAGCGGTTACGGAAATTACTCTTGATAAATCAAAGTGCAAATCGGTAAAAACAGCATCTCTTACGGTTTATTTTGCTGATGAAAATGAAAGCGTTTGGGATATAGCCCGTCATTACAATACAACAGTTGAAGCAATTCTGCGTGAGAACCGTATGCAAAACGAAGAGATAAATCACTGCTGTAAGCTGCTTATACCGAAAATATAGGAGGGAGCAATATGAGTAGTACAAATATTTATAAAGACATTGCAGCCCGTACCGGCGGCGATATTTATATTGGCGTAGTGGGACCCGTCAGAACGGGAAAATCAACCTTTATTAAGCGCTTTATGGATACGGTCGTTATTCCAAATATGGAAAACGATTCCGTTAAAGAAAGAGCGACTGACGAGCTTCCGCAATCCTCGGCAGGCAGAACAATAATGACCACCGAACCGAAATTTATACCTGAAAATGCCGTGAGAATAAAGCTTCCCGACAATGCTGAGTTTAACGTGCGAATGATTGACTGCGTAGGGTATATCGTTCCCGGCTCTCTCGGGTACATAGAAGAAAACGGGCCGAGAATGGTTCGCACTCCGTGGGCGGAAGAGGAAATGACGTTTGCGCAGGCGGCGGAAATCGGCACAAAAAAGGTAATAACCGAGCATTCTACCATAGGACTTGTGGTAACAACTGACGGCAGTATAAGCGACATTTCAAGAGACGAGTACGAGGAAGCGGAAGAGCGAGTAATTGCGGAGCTTAAAGAAATCAACAAGCCCTTTGTTGTTCTTCTTAACTGTATGCACCCCAAGGGCGAAAACGCATTAAAGCTGTCATCTTCTCTTTCCGCAAAGTATCAGGTTCCAGTTATTTCTGTTAACTGCCTTGAGCTTTCCGAGCAGGAGATAAAAGAAATTATTACGCAGGTGCTTTTTGAATTTCCCGTTAAAGAAATAGGGATTGACCTGCCCCAGTGGCTCATAAATCTTCCCGAAGACCACCCCGTAAGAGCAGAAACATACAAATCCGTTTCCGAAGCCCTTGAAAATATTACATATGTACGTGATATTAGTTTACTGACCGAGGCGCTGGGAAACTGCGAGTACATTACGGGCGCGGACATTACGGGAATGGACTTAGGTATTGGCAGTGCGTGGATTTCAATAAATATGAACGGCGATTTGTTCTATAAAATACTTGCCGAGAGTACGGGTATTGAAATTGACGGAGAGCAAACGCTGCTTAAACGCATGAAAGAGCTTGCCCAAATGAAAAAGGACTACGAGCGGATTAAATCTGCTTTAAACGATGTCGCTGAAAAGGGCTACGGAATAGTTATGCCTACCATTGACGAGCTGACTTTGGAAGAGCCCGAAATTGTAAAGCAGGGCGGACGCTACGGAGTAAGGCTTTCTGCATCGGCACCGTCAATTCATTTGATGAAGGCAAACATCAAAACGGAAATTGCACCAATTGTGGGCAGTGAAAGCCAGTCCGAAGAGCTTGTAAAATATCTTTTGGAAGGGTTTGAAGAGGATCCGAGAAAGATTTGGGATTCAAACATTTTCGGCAAGCCTTTAAACGACCTTGTAAACGAGGGGCTTCGCAATAAACTTTACCACATTCCGGATGATGCGAGAAAGAAATTCCAGGAAACTCTTGAACGGGTTATCAACGAAGGCTGTAACGGACTTTTGTGTATTATCTTATAAATATTTATGTATAAAAAAAGACGGATTTTCTTCCGTCTTTTTTTAGTCTTATTTTATTGCGAAGCAACAAGGTTCCGGGGTACTCGCCCGCAAGTTTACTTGCGTTGGCGAGTCGGGTTCTTACTTTAATTTGCTGTCAAACCATGAAACAAGGTAATCCATAACATCATTTCTGTCTGTTTCATTGAGGATTTCGTGGCGGTCGTTGGGGTAAAGCTTAAGGGTAACATCCGTATGTCCCGTTTCAACAAGCTTGTCGTGAACGGCGGTAACACCTTTTCCGTATGCGCCTACGGGGTCATCCTCGCCTGCAATCAAAAGAACGGGAAGGCTTTTATTAAATGAATTGTACCAATCGACGGAGTTTACCTCATTCAGTACGCTGAAAAGGTCTCTAAAGCCTGCGGCAGTGAACAAGAAACCGCAGTATTTGTCTGCAATATATTCCTGAACGATTTTCTCATCTTTAGTCAACCAGTCAAATTCCGTTTTCTTGTCGGTCTTTTTGTTGTATGTACCGAATGCAACGGAGTTTATGAATTTGGAGCGGTGCATTTCGCCTTTTGCTTTAATAAGTAAGTTTGCAATGGAAATTCCAATGCCTGCCCCCGGGTTCGGACCGCTTGTTCCGCAATAAACGGCGGCATCAATTCCGTCACCGTAATATTTTGTATAACAACGGGCAATAAACGAGCCCATACTGTGACCGAAAAAGAAATAGGGCATGTCGGGGTATTCCGCTTTTGCAATTTCAGTCAGTTTTTTGCAGTCATTCACAATGTTCATATAGCCTTTTTCGCTGCCGAAGAAGCCCAGCATACTGTCGTCTTTAACAGACCTTCCGTGGCCTAAATGGTCGTTTGTAAATACGGCATAGCCTGCCTCGCAAAGCTTTTCGGCAAAGGGTACGTAGCGGTCGCTGTGCTCAGTCATACCGTGTGAAATCTGAATTACCGCTTTTACATCCTTTTCGGGAATGAAGCTTTGTGCGAAAATGTCGCAAAGCCCCGAAGTTGAAGGAACCTTAAATTCTTTTCTTATCATAATTTAACACGTACCTTTCCTATTTTATTTCCCAATCAATTTCCTGACCGTAAGACTTACGGAGAAAATTATTTGCCTTTTTGAAATGCCCGTTGCCGAAAAAACCGTTGTAAGCGGAAAGCGGGCTCGGATGTGCGGATTCCAGCACTAAATGAGCAGAGTTTGTAATAAGTTTTGCCTTGTCCCTTGCATTTCTGCCCCAAAGTAAAAATACGATTGGCTCGGGACGGGCATTGAGAAGTTTTATAACATTATCGGTAAATATTTCCCAGCCCATACCTTTATGACTGTTTGCCTGCCCCCTGCGAACGGTAAGGCAGGTGTTCATAAGCAGAACGCCTCTTTTGGCCCAATCGGTAAGCTCCCCGTGAGTGGGTATCGGCAGACCCAATTCCGCGTGGATTTCCTTGTAAATATTTTGAAGTGACGGCGGAATAGGAACACCTTTTTTTACGGAAAAGCAAAGTCCGTGGGCTTGCCCGGGCTCGTGGTAAGGGTCTTGCCCTAAAATTACAACCTTAACGTCTTTATAATCTGTCAGTTTAAGACTGTTAAAGATATTGTTCATATCAGGGTAAATCGTCTGTGTTTTATATTCCGACACCAAAAATTTTCTTAAATTTATATAATAGTCTTTTTGAAATTCGTCACGAAGTAAAATATCCCAATTATTGCCGAGTGTAACCATAC
>JAFLUN010000002.1:0-16056 GCA_022508785.1 Oscillospiraceae bacterium | reverse complement strand
TTTTGAAATTCGTCACGAAGTAAAATATCCCAATTATTGCCGAGTGTAACCATACTTTCTCCTGAAATACCGTCTTATTTGTTTTTCAGCGTATCAATCATCATATGGGCGGATTTGTAAATATCTCCGCAGCCCATTGTTAAAACAAGGTCGCCTGTCGAAGCGTTTTTAACAACATAATCTGCAACCTCTTCCTGTGTGTTAAACCAAACGGAATTGGGAATTTTCTCAGCAAGCTGGGCAGTGTAAACACCGTAGGTGTTTGTTTCACGGGAGCCCATAATTTCCGTCATAACACATCTGTCGGGGATTTTGAGCACATCAACAAATTCGTCAAAATGCATTGCAGTTCTTGAATAGGTGAACGGCTGAAATACTGCCCAAACCGTTTTGTAGCCCAGCTTCATTGCGGCCTCAAGTGTAACCTTTAATTCAGCAGGGTGGTGAGCGTAATCGTCAATAAAATCAATGCCGTTGTATGTGCCAAGATGCTCAAAACGCCTGCCTGCGCCCTTAAATTTCTCAAGACCTTTTATGCAGTTTTTAAACTGGGCACCCGAATAAATTGCGCAGGCTATTGCCGCCAATGCGTTGAGAATATTATGCTTGCCGGGAACAGACAGAGAAACAGTGCCCAATTTTTCGCCCTTAAACATCACGTCAAAGCGTGTGTATGCGCCGTTTATCTCTTCAATATTTTCGGCGTAATAATCGTTTGTATTTGAAAATCCAAACGAAATCATATCCTTGCCCGTTATTCCTTCAACGGCTTTGAGGGTGTTTGCGTCGTCCCCGTTGTAAATAACTGCGCTTTTTGCAAGAAGGGCAAATTTGCGGAAGCTTAAAATAAGATTGTCAAGCGTTTTAAAATACTCCATATGGTCTTCGTCAATGTTAAGAATTACCGAAACATTGGGGAAAAGATGAAGAAAAGTATCAACGTATTCACAAGCCTCGCAAACTATTGTTTCGGTAGAGCCTACTCTTCCGTAGCTGTTTGTAAGGGGCAGTTTACCGCCGATCACTGCCGACGGGTCAAGCCCTGCCCCGAGCATTGTCTGGACGGTCATTGACGTGGTAGTGGTTTTACCGTGCGTTCCGCAAATGCCAATACAATTTTCGAAATGTTTTGTAACCTCCCCGAAAAGCTCTGCACGGGTAAATGTGGGAATACCACTCGCCAGTGCCGCTTCAAGCTCAGGGTTGCCGCGCTGAATTGCCGCCGAATAAACTATCATATCAGCACCTTTTATGTTTTCTGCCTTTTGCCCCATCATAACGGGGATTCCCATACTGCGAATCCTGTCAACTATGGAGCTTTCATTATTGTCAGAGCCTTGAAGAGAATAACCCTTTGCGTGAAGAATTTCGGCAAGGGGGCACATTCCGCTGCCGCCGATACCTATAAAATGTATTCTCTTTGCATTTTGTAATATTTCGGAAATGTTTGCCATATTATCGCCGTTTCGGTACATTGCTTATGAAAAGTACCGTTCCTTTCAGTATATATTTACACGAATTTTTAATTAAATTATCATCTATATTATATTGCAATTTTTATTAAAATAAAAGACCTTATCACCATTTTTTCTTAAAATCATAGTATGTTATTGCAAGATGAAAGGGGAGAAAAAGGTGAAAAACAATAATTTCGTTATCATCGGCGGAGATAAACGCCAAAAATATCTCGGGGAGTATTTGAAAAAATGCGGAAATTCAGTGTCAACCTACGGACTTTACGATTGGGATGATGATACTGAACGGCTCAAAACCTTAATTGCTCCGAAAAGCGTAATAATTCTTCCGCTTCCCGTGAGCAAAAACGGAAAAACAATTTTTATGCCTTTTTCAAAGCGTGAACTTCCTTTGACAAGGCTTATAAGTCTTTTAAGTGATGAAAATAAAGTGTTCGGGGGAATGTTCAGCGAAGATTTTTCTAATGCTTTAAAGGAAAAGAACATACCCTTTTACGATTATTACGACAGCGCGTTCGTTTCGGAAAATGCGTATCTTACAGCATTCGGTACTTTAAAAATAATACTTGAGCATATTGATTTTGCTGTGTCCCAGGGTGTTTTTGCCATTACGGGATACGGCAGAGTCGGTCGGGAAACGGCAGAGCTTCTCAAAAAACTTTCCTGCGATGTGACGGTATTTGCACGGAGTGAGGAGGCGCGTACAGATGCGTCTCTTCACGGGTGTAAGGCGGAAGAGCTTTGTAAGCTCTCAGCGGCGGCAGATAAGTTTGACATTATTATCAACACAATACCACATAAAGTAATCGACGCGGAAACGCTTCAAAAAATGCGGACTGACTGTAAAATAATCGAGCTTGCATCCGCACCTTTCGGGGTAAACCCCGAAGAAGCAGAAAAATACTCGGTAAGCGTAATAAAAGCGCCGGGACTTCCGGGAAAATATACGGCAAAAACGGCAGGGGAGCTTATCGGAAAGAAGATAGTTAAAACTTTTCAAAAGGAGGAAAAAGATGAGTAAAGCAAATGTGGGATTTGCTATGTGCGGTTCATTTTGCACATTTAAAAAGGTTATCCCGCAAATTGAAGAGCTTATTTCTCTGGGGTTTAATGTCGTCCCCATAATGTCGGGTGTTTCATATTCAACGGATACCCGATTCGGCAAAGCTGAAGATTTTATTAAGCAGATTGAAGATATAACGGGCAAAAAAATAATTCATACAATAAGCGGCGCAGAGCCCATAGGGCCTAAAAAGCTTTTAGACGCACTTATCATTGCGCCCTGCACCGGTAACACCCTCGGCAAAATGGCAAACGGAATAACGGATACCTCTGTAACACTGGCGGCAAAGGCTCATTTAAGAAACGCAAGACCCGTAATCATTGCGGTTTCAACTAATGACGCTTTAGGGGCAGCAGCCAAAAACATAGGGCTCTTAATGAACAGTAAAAATGTTTATTTTGTTCCCATGAGTCAGGATGATCCTGAGAATAAGCCAAATTCAATAGTGGCGGATTTTACGAAAATACCTGAAACACTGAAATTCGTTTTAGCGGAAGGTAAGCAAAACGAACCGCTGTTTATATAATAATCCATATAGAAAAACTGTCGGAACCCTTTTGATTCCGACAGTAATTTTTTAAGATTTAACTATTATTTGTAGAATGAATAAAGAGCGGTTGTGTCTGTTGCCGCACTGTCAACATACCAGGAGCTTCCGATTTTTGCAACGGTTACGTCTGTGCTTGTAACTACTTTGCCGTCATCGGTCTTAATTTCAACGGTGTAGCACTTAACATCCGTAATGTCATCAGCCGAAACGCCGTATTTTGCAAAAGTATCGGCGTTGATAGCTGCCTTGTAAGAGGCCAAGTCAATATCCTTTTCGCCTGCAACGGAAGCGGTAAATCTGTAATCTTCACCGTAAACCTTTTCGTATTCTCCTATGCTCTTGAAAGAGGTTTGCTTTTTGGTGTTTTTATCAAACTCATCTTCCGTACCCGTAAGCGATTTGCCGTAAGTGGCAACATTGCTTTCAAGGGCTGTAAACATAATCTCGTCGGTCATGTAGTAATCACCGAAAATATCTTTACGGACACTTGCGAGCTGTTCAAAATACTTTGTGAAAAATTCATCGTAATTGTCCCAGCCGTTTGCCACAAGCTCAACGTAATAATCATACATTTTGTCAATAACCTGACCCTGAAGCGTGCCGTCGTCGTTTTTGCTTGCATCGCTCATGAACGATTTATCGTTAAGACCTTTAAGTTCTTTAAGCTTTTTCGTGTCGTCACCGGGCTTGTAACCGGCATCACGGTAAATTATGGGATACATATAGTATTTACGGATAAAGTCGCCGTATTTTTGGCTCTTGCTTACAAGAGTTGTTTTGTAAGCGTTGTAGCCGTCACCGGTCTGAACAATAGTATCGGCATAATTTCTTGCCACTTCTTCAGGGTGGAAAGCCGTGTATTTGCTATTAAAAGTAAATATAACCATCAGCGTGAGCGCGGCGGCAACGGCGAAAAATACGATTACTGCGTATAATTTAAGATTAAAGCTTTTTTCTTTTTTTGCCATTTTCGTTACCCCCCCCTTAAGCTTCTGTAGCAGATTCAGTCGCTTCAGCTGCTTTTGCTGCTTCACGGCGTTCAGCAAGTGCCTTTGTAATCATTTCCTTCTTTTCGCCTACCATGTCATAGCGCAAAATCGGAACAGCTTGCAAAACAACGAATACTGCAGGAATAATGGTGTAAATCATAAGCATTTTGTTAAGCGTTGTGTCAGTCTGCGTCGCGTAAGCAACGTTTGCATCTGTTGAAGACATATATCCCGACCATGTGTAAAGGAGCCAGGGTCCAAGACCCTTTGTCAATGCAGATGCGATTTTTGAGAAAAGACCGTAGCCCGCATATGCAAGACCGTCCTGGCGTTTGCCTGTTTTGTACTCTATTTCGTCAACGCAGTCAGCAATCATAATGTTGGGTGTAACGTTTGTGTTACCGTGCTGAAGTCCGCAGAAGAAATTGAGAATAAGGAACGGAATAATAAGTCCGCTGTTAAAGCCAATTCCCTTTGAAACGAGGAACAAAATAGCCAGCGACGAAGCGCCGTAAACGCAGAATAAAATATACGTCTGCTTCGTTGAGAACTTTTTAAGAACAAAGTTTACAAGCAACGTGCCCACTGCCGTACCGATGCCCATAGGAAGAAGCAATGCAAGCTTTAAGTCCTTTGAACCCAAAAGATAAACTGCTATGTAAAGAGAAACAGTGCCGTAAACGCCTCTGCCGAAGCCTGCAAGCTTGGTAAGGGAAACTCTCAAAAGATTTTTATGTGCGAAAACAACGTTAATTGCATCTCTAAGGCTTACCTTTTCCTGAGTAAAGGGTACGTTTTCCTTGTTGTTGGTGAAGAAAATCATAACGAAAAGAATAAGACCGAGAGCGCAAACTGCAGTTGAGATTACAAGGTCAAGACCTCTGCCCTCAGCGTTCTGATACTGCTGTTTGCCCATTACGTATTTCATAATTGCGGCAACAACTATCAGAACAACCATACCGCCGGACTGACCGACTGAACGCAGGAATGAGGCAATTGAAATTGCGCTTGAACGCTCTGACGGGTTAGGCGAGCAAAGAGAGCCGAAGCAGTTTGCAGGGCTTTCAACCGCACAGCTGAATGCAGTGTAAAGCGCATAGATAACAAACATCCAGATGATTGCAACGGTTTGATTATTTGTGTTCGGCGCAACAAATACCAGCATTGCTACAAGAGCAAGAGGAACAACACCGAAGCCGAACCAAGGCTTAACCTTACCGAATTTTGTTCGGGTATTGTCAACAAGATAACCGATAACAAGCTCGCAAACAGCGCCCACAATACCGGCTACAAGAAATACAACCGAAATCATATTTGCCATAACCGCAGAGTCAAATCCTTTGCCCTTAAAAGCAAAGTCCGCAAAGAAGGTTGCGGTGTAATCGGGCATCCAGCCTGTCATTAAGGCAACGCCGAAAAGTCCGATGCCGAAAGTCCAAATTTCGGACTTTTTCATGTATTTTTTCATAAACATTTCCTTTCTGAGAAGTGATTTTAGGGGTCAATTCTCCAAACCCTAAATTAAAAAGAGCATCTAAATAAAAGATACTCCTTTTAATTATAAATATTTTACTCTAATGTTTAATCTATAACAATATACGATTTTAACAAAAAAGCACTTATTTTTTTGACACCTTAATTTTGTATCGGATTATTTCTGCTCAAAGAAAGCCTTGAATGCGCGGAATGCCATATACAAATCGAGCTTTGAAATAACCTCAAAGGGTGCGTGCATTGAAAGAACGGGAACACCAAGGTCTATAACGTCAACGTCAAGGTTTGCAATATACATAGCAACCGTTCCGCCGCCGCCAATGTCAACCTTGCCCAGCTCGCCGATTTGCCAAACCACGTTTTCTTTGTCGAGCATTCTGCGGATTTTACCCATAAATTCAGCGGAAGCGTCACTGGTGCCGCCTTTTCCTCTTGCGCCCGTGTATTTTGTGATAACAACGCCTTTGTTTACATAGGAAGCGTTTTTCGGCTCGCTAACGTCTGCGTATATGGGGTCAAAGGCGGCGTTAACATCTGCTGAAAGGCATTCGGAAGCGCTGAGAACTCTCCACGGCTCTTCGCCGCCCATCTTTGCCAAATCCGAAATGAAATATTTAAGATAAGACGAATTAAGACCCGTGTTGCCGTCTGAGCCTGTTTCTTCCTTATCTGTAAGAACGGTAAGAATTGTGTAGCTGGGGTTTTCTACCGCAAAAATTGCCTCTGCCGCAGGGTATGCGCAAACCTTGTCGTCATGACCGTATGCGCCGATAAGGCTTCTGTCAAAGCCGATATCACGGGCTTTGAAGGCAGGTACAATTTCAAGCTCGGCAGAAAGGAAATCACTTTCAGTAATGCCGTATTTCTCATTTAAAAGCTTGATAATGTTGAGCTTAACCTTTTCACTGCCCTCGTCTTTTGCAAAGGGACGGGAGCCGATAAGAATATTAAGGCTTTCGCCTGAAATGCCCTCGGACATTGTGCGTTTCATTTGGTCTGCCGCAAGGTGCGGAAGAAGGTCAGTAATAACAAACTGTGGGTCATTATCGTCCTCGCCTATGCAAACCTCTACTGTCTCGCCGTCAGCCTTAATAATTACGCCGTGAAGGGAAAGGGGAATGGCAGTCCACTGATATTTTTTGATTCCGCCGTAGTAATGGGTTTTGAAATATGCCATTTCAGCATCCTCGTAAAGGGGATTGGGCTTTAAGTCAAGACGGGGGGAATCAAGGTGCGCTGCGGAAATTTTAACACCGTCTGCAATGGGACGGGTGCCGAAAACGCAAAGGATAACGGATTTTCCTCTGTTGTTGTAATAAACCTTGTCGCCTGCAACGTAATTTTTGTTGCGGTCAAACTCCGTATACCCGTTCTTTTTTGCTTTTTCAATAAAATATTTAACGGATTCACGCTCGGTTTTGCCGTGATCCATATAATATTTATAGTCCTCGGCAAATTCATCAGCCTTTTTTTGCTCTTCTTCGGAAATTATTTCGGAAGCGTGCTTCGGTGAATAAAACAATTCCTTTTGAAGATCCTTAATAACATTTTTTTCGCTCATATTTTTTACTCCTTTATAAGTTTAAGCTTATACGCTAATTTTTCTGTTTCTTCGTAAATATTATACGGCTCGTAATTATTTATTAGGTAGTCGGCATTTACCGAAAAGAATTTTTCGTCCTTTTGGGCGTTTATACGCTCCTCTGCACGGGAAAGCGAAATATTATCCCGTGAAATAATTCTTTCAAGACGAATTTCCTTAGGAGCCATAACGGCAACCGTAAAATCGCAAAGCTTGGCTTCTCCGCTTTCAAACAATGCGATAGCGTCAATAATTACTGCTTTTACGCCGTATTCGTTTTGCTTTGCAATTATGCTTTGAATTTTTCTGTTAACGGTAGGGTGGGTTATTTCATTGAGACACAGCGTGCTTTCACTGTCCGCAAATGCACGGCTTGCCAACAAGGCCCTGTTAACCGTGCCGTCTTTATTTATTATATCCTCTCCGAATTTTTTTGCAAGACTGTTTTTTACATTTTCGTCACTGTCGATTACCTCATGGGCAACCTTGTCTGCATCTATGTGGTAACAGCCGTATTTTTTCAAAATTTCGGATACGGTGGATTTTCCTGCTCCCGTTTGACCGGTAAGACCTATAATCATCATATTTTCTCAATCCTACAGTTCTATAATGTTAAATCCTGCCGAGCGAATAAGCCTGTTGTAAACCGCAAGACCAACTCCCGAAAGCTCAGGGCAGCGTGCGAAAACGGTTTTTGCGCCTTTTTCGTCAAGCTCACGAAGAGCGTCAAACAGTCTGTTTGCCTCAGAAACGGCATCAAGGGGTTTGCCGTAGGTTACGGCTTTTTCAAAATATTTTTCCTCTCCCTCGAAAACAAGAGCGAAAAAGTCCTTGCCGCTTGTGTATTCAATAAACTGCTCCAAACTGCCTTTTAGTATGGTAATGTCCGCCCTCGGCGCATAATGCTTGTATTTCATTCCGGGGGAAGCTGCCGTTTCACCGTTCTTTAACTCGTGAAGAACTGCATCGTCAACATTTACTTCGCCTATAGTGTTTCTTATTTCCTCAACGGTTACTCCGCCCGGGCGAAGCACCGTCGGAATATCCGTTGTAAAGGTAATAACTGTTGATTCCACTCCGATTTTTGACTTTCCGCCGTCGATTATTAAAGGGATTCTACCGTTCATATCGTCAAAAACGTATTTTGCGTTAGTAGGGCTTGGGCTTCCCGAAAGATTTGCGCTGGGCGCCGCCAGGGGAACACCGCAGGCTTTAATAATGGCGCGGGCATATTCGCTTTCGGGCATTCGCACTGCGACCGTGTCAAGTCCGCCTGACGTAACGCTTGGTATTATGCCGCTTTTTTTCATAATCATTGTAAGGGGACCCGGCCAGAACCTTTCCGCCATAATTTTTGCCTTTAGTGGTATCTCGGAAACGAGAGGGGAAAGCTCGGAAATGTCGCTGACGTGAACTATCAGCGGATTGTCCGACGGTCTGCCTTTTGCTATGTAAATTTTTTTTACGGCGTTTTCGTCTAAGGCGTTGGCGGCGAGCCCGTAAACGGTTTCGGTAGGAATAGCGACAACCTGTCCGTCTTTAATAAGCCTTGCCGATTCCGATAAAGCACGGTCGTAATCCTTTGCAATGTTAATTACTTCTGTCTGCATTTTCTAAATATTCCTTTGCAATGCGATAAACAATAAACTGTTCGTTACCTATTTCCGCCGTTTTTCTTGCATATTCAGTTGCCTTTTCACTGTTACCGTTTGATTTGTAAAAATTGAACAGCAAACTGTATGCAGAAATTTTCTGAATATCGGACGGCTTTTTATTTCCCATTTTACCGTTTGGTTTTACTTTATAAAGAAAGTTGAAAACTTTTTCTTCAAATCTTGGGTCATTATTTCCATAAAGAGATTCTTCCAAAAGTTTAACCTCATTGAATTGATCTTTCAAGAGGTATCTTGCCGTTTTAGATTTATCCAATTGAATTTGAATATTGTTAATTTCTTGATCGTATAAATATTTTTCGCCGCGATAAAGGTAAGCTGTGCAAAGAAAAAGTCTTAACTGTAAGTCGTAGGATTTATCAATCTTTTTGTTTTTACGTTTAATTTCAGTGTACAGGTCAATTACCTTTTCAGTGTCGCCGAGTGATATGTAATATTCAAAAAGATCATTGTAAATCTGCTGCTTTTCATTCAGATCATATATTTTCCGAAGCTTAAGAAGCTCTTGCGTTAAGCTGACAGCAGATTTTGGATCAAGGTCATCATTGTAGAGCTTGGTTGCTGTTATGCGAGGTCTACCTTGAACTAATGAAAAAAACAGTTCGATTACAATACACAAAATTATAGCCGTTGCCTTAACAGAAAAACGGCTAGATTCTGAAAAAACAGATATCGCAACAGTATACTGAATAATGCTGATGATTATTGAGTATCTAATGCAAAATCTTTCAAATTTTGAAATATTCATAGCTTATTCCTCAGCTTTAAGCTTTTCTGCTGTATCGGCAGTTATAAGAGCGTCAATAATTTCGTCAATGTCGCCGTTCATAATTGCGTCGATTTTATATAGCGTTAAACCTATTCTGTGATCGGAAACTCTGCCTTGGGGGAAATTGTAGGTTCTTATTCTTTCGCTTCTGTCGCCTGTGCCGACCTGGGATTTTCTGGCTCCTGCAATTTCGGCATCGTGCTTTGCCTGCTCAATTTCAAGAAGTCTTGAACGAAGAACCTTTAAGGCTTTATCCTTGTTTTTGTATTGGCTTCGCTCGTCCTGACATTCAACCACCATTCCCGTGGGTAAATGTGTTACACGAATTGCGGACGATGTTTTGTTAACCTTTTGTCCGCCCGCTCCCGAAGAGCGGAAAACGTCTATCTGCAAATCAGCAGGATTAAGCTCAAAATCCACCTCTTCAGCTTCGGGTAATACGGCAACGGTTACGGTTGACGTCTGTATTCTTCCCTGACTTTCAGTTTCGGGAACACGCTGAACGCGGTGAACGCCGCTTTCGAACTTAAATCTTGAATATGCGCCCTCACCCTCAACATTAAAGACAACCTCTTTGTATCCGCCCAGCTCTGTCTGGTTTTCAGAGAGTATTTCGGTTTTAAAGCCTTTGGCTTCCGAATACATTGAATACATTCTGAAAAGCTCGCCTGCAAAAAGCGCGGCTTCTTCTCCGCCGGCTCCCCCTCGGATTTCAACGATAACGTTTTTGTCGTCATTGGGGTCTTTGGGCAAAAGAAGGATTTTAAGCTCTTCCGCACAGCGCTCAATATTGGATTTAGCCTGTTCAAGCTCTTCCTGAACAAGCTCTTTAAAATCCTTGTCAAGTCCGCCGGCGTCCAGCAGCTCTTTTGATTCTTTTAAGGTTTCGTCATATTTTTTGTATTCTCTGTACTTTTCAACGACTGGTGTGAGCGAACGAAGCTCCTTCATAAGGCGAGGATATTTTTCCTGATCGCTTACCGTTTCGGGCAAGCAGAGCTGTTCATTTATTCTTTCAAACCGTTCTTCAATACCTGCTAACTTTTCAAGCATCTACTTCTTCTCCTTCGTGGAAAACTTTTTTAATGTTTTTTTCAATTTTAGCTCTGGGCACCATAACCTCACGCCCGCACTTTTTACAGTGAATGCGAAAGTCCATACCTATACGCAAAACGGTAAATTCATTGCCGCCGCAAGGATGGGCTTTTTTCATAATTATATCGTCATTAACGTGTATATCCATAATTATTCAATCACCTTTTATAATTTCACAAGGTTCATATTCTTTTACTTATTTTTTATCATACCACGTTTTGTAAATAATATCAACAATACAAATATTGCGCTGCTTATACTATTTTTAAAATTTTCGTCATATCTTTTACAAACTAAAAAAATAAAGGTGAGAGATATGACAAAGTATTATCCCGAGGGTGTAATTTACGAAACAAAGCAGAATAAACGGAACATTTCATCTGTACCGGCTTTGCGGGAGAGCTTTTTTGAAGGCAGAATTTTGGAAGCAAAGGCAAATCTTTGCGACGGTGAACACAATCTTCACGTGGATTTAGGCAGTATTAAAGGAATAATTCCGAGAACGGAATGCGCCTTAGGCATTGCAGAGGGCACAACCAAGGATATTGCAATAGTTTCAAGAGTTAACAAGCCCGTTGTATTTAAAATTACCGATTTTTTTGACGATGAAAACGGCAATCGAACGGCAGTCCTGTCGCGCAGAGCGGTACAGGAGGATTGCGTTCGTGATTACATATCAAATTTGACTTCAGGGGATATTATACCTGCAAAGGTCACACATAATGAGCATTTCGGTTCTTTTTGCGATATAGGCTGCGGAATATCCGCACTTTTGCCCATAGACGGTATTTCCGTATCAAGAATACCCAGTCCCGAAACACGCTTTTCGGTAAATTCTCAGATAAACGCCGTTGTAAAAAGCATTGACGAAAACGGCAGAGTTACCCTTTCTCTTAAAGAGCTTTTGGGCACTTGGGAGGAGAATGCAGAACAGTTCAGCGCCGGGCAGACCGTGGGCGGTATTGTGCGCTCCGTTGAAAAATACGGCGTTTTTATAGAACTCGCGCCCAATCTTGCAGGTCTTGCGGAATATTCTGAGGATGTGCGTGTTGGGGACGCCGCCAGCGTATATATTAAAAGCGTAAATCCACAGAAAATGAAAATAAAGCTTGCTATTGTTGACACTTTCCCTGCCGAGCACAGGCAAACGACCCTTAAATATTATTTTGACGGCGCTCATATTGATTATTGGCGCTACTCCCCCGACTCTTCGGAAAAAGTGATAGAAAGCATATTTTGATTTTGTTGAAAGAGTACAATTGATTTAAACCCGTATTTATGCTATAATACTTGTGATTATATCAATTCCATCGGGAAGGATGTTTGTTATGAAAAGAAGTATCGTATGTGTAATTCTCAGCATTTTGATGATGTTTTCGCTGCTCGCTCCCGCATTTGCGGCAGGGGACGAATGCAAATGCGGAAATACTCCCATAGTTTCAGTCGTAGGCTTCGGTCACGTTCCCCTCGTTAACGGCGAAGGTACTCAGGTTTTTGCCCCTGAGGCAGATGTAATAGTGAATGCAGTTCTCCCTGTTATTCCGTCACTGCTTCAATTCCTTGCCGATGATGATATGGACGCATTGCTTGATGCAGTCATTCCTGCGGCACAGCAGATTTTTGACCCGATTAAATGTGACGAGAACGGCGATTCCGTTGACCCGACGGTTACTGTTGACCGTTTCTTTGAGGATAGCTGTGATACATACGACTATTACATTAAGGAGAGCGAACAAGACGAGCTTTCCATTGAATGTGCTGAAACAGTAGGCGGTGACCACACCTTTATTTTCACACACGACTGGCGCAGAAGTCCGTTGGATACTGCTAAGGATCTTAACGAGTTCATTCAAAACGTAAAAGAAAAAACAGGTCACAGCAAGGTGTCAATAAACGGTCAGTCAATGGGAACTTGCGTAGTTCAGGCTTATTTGGCTCTTTACGGAACTGACGACGTTAAAAATATTTGTATGTTCTCAGGCGCATTTACGGGGCTTGAAATGTGCAAAGACCTTTTCACAGGGCACATATATCTTGATGCCGACGGAATTGTTGACATTATAATTCAGGCAATCAAGGGCAGTCCTGACAGTCGTGTTTTGGGTCAGCTTCTTAAATATACGGGGCTTTTTGAGAAGGTAATTGAAAAGATGGCTCCGCTTATGGACGATGATCAATACAAAAACAGACTTTATAACGAAATTTTCATTCCCTATTTCGGAATGTTTGCGGGTGTTTGGTCATTTGTTCCCGAAGAAAGCTTTAACGAAGCGCTGAATTATATGTTCTTTAACAGCGATTTCTCTTTCCATCCGTCAATTTCATACATTGCAAAGCTTACGGCTTATCACGAGCTTGTGCAGAAAACCTTGGAAGAGCGTTGCACGGAATATTATAACGATGCAAATACAAACTTTAGCATTGTTTCAAACTATAACCGCCAAATTGCTCCCGTAACACCTTCTTCAACAATGAACTCAGACGGAGTAATTGAAACCTACCGCACAAGCTACGGCGCAACGGTTGCAGACAGAAATACCACTCTCGGTGAAAATTACACTCAGGTAAATGACGACGGTCACAATCACGTTTCACCCGACACGGTAGTTGACGCATCAACCTGCCGTTTCCCCGAATGCACTTGGTTCATTAAAAATATGGATCATGTTAAATTCAGGCAGGGCAGCAACGCAACGCTTTACGCGTGGCTTCTCACTTCCGAAAAGCAGGTTACTATTTCTTCAAATCCGCTTTATACCCAGTTCCTTTACTATAATGTAGATGCTGATTATATGTCGGTTTATCTTGACCAATACGGTGATGTAGATATGGACGGCGATATTGATTTAGTTGACGCAAGACTGGCTCTTCGCCATATGCTTGAGCGTGACACACTTAAAAAGGTAAATCTTCAAAGAGCAGATGGAATTGTAATCGACGGCGTTATTGCAAGAGATGAGGTTCAGTATATTGCAGATACGTTTGCATTTGATTACAAAGCGTAATTTTGCAAAATAGTTTAAATCTACTTAAATACCCGTGTTGTATCACGGGTATTTTTATGCTATTGACAAAAAATTATAAACTTGTTACAATTACTTAAAATAAAATATTTGTTTAACGGTTTTCGGGAAGCCGAAATTAAAAGGGAATCAGGTCAGAATCCTGAGCAACCGCCATTACCGTATCAGATGAATTGAATGCATTTGCCATTGGAGTTATTTCTGAGAAGGCGCATTCATATGTTGATGCTGACAGTCAACTTTATCTCAAGTCGGGAGACCTGCCGTCAAACAAGCTTTATTAAACTCTTGGGCAAGTGGGAGAGTTGAAGGATTATCTTTTACACTACTCCTCTGCCCAAATGCAGAGGTTTTTTGTTTATGAAAAAGTATATTGCAGTTATTCTATCATTGGTTTTATGCGTTTGTTTTTTTAGCTGCGGCAAGGCAAATATTCCCGACACTACCGTAAATACAAGCGGTGAAATAGGAACACTTGGGGAGAATACCGACACATATTCCATATCTGAAACGGAAAGCGTCACGGAGAGCGTGAGTGAAAGCAGTGGGGAAGACGGCTTAAAGGATACACCGACAGACAGCGGCGCTACAGAATCTAAAACCAAAGCCCCTACTACAAATTCCGAAAACTCCGATGCGCAGACTGCAACTTCACCGCAAACGCAAACAGAAGCTTCTACACAAAAGCAGACCGAGCCTTCTACAGAAAAGCCAACGGAGCCTTCTTCAAAAATTATTTGTACCGTTCAGGTGGAATGTAAGTCAATATTAAATAAAAAGAATAAATTTAAAAAGGATATTTCGACAGTACCGACTGACGGTGTAATACTTGCGCCCATAAAGGTTTATCTTGACGACGGTGCAACGGCTTACGATGCGTTAAAAAAAGCCTGCACTGAAAACGGAATAGAGCTTAACGAGGAAAAATCTGCATTCGGGGTTTATATTGTAGGTGTCGGCGGTATAGAAGAAAAGGACTGCGGAGCTCAGAGCGGCTGGGTTTATACCGTAAACGGTCAGTCTCCCAACGTGGGACTTGGAAATTACAAAATAAAAAACGGAGACAGCTTAGTGCTTTCTTACGTTTGTTAAAATAAAAGGAGATTAAAAAAATGAAAAAAACATTAAGTATTTTATTAACGGTAATTCTTGCAGTATCATTTGCACTGTCCGCTTTTGCAAGCGATACCCCGAGCAAAGAAAGCGTTTTGAACGAAATTGACGCAACGGTAGCATATATTACCGACGGAAAATCGGGATATACGGTAGATAGTGCCACGGATTATTATTACGTCGCAAAAACAGGCGCAAAATCAAATTCTTTCTATGAGGCTTTTCTTCAAAATGTAAAGGATAATCTTGAGGTAAACGACGGAAGATTAGTTTCAGTGTACGGCGAAAATGCAACTACCTACGCCGCCGTAATAGGCATAATTGATGCTATGGGTGACGATCCGACAAATATAAACTCGGTAAATCTTATTGAGCTTTTTGAAAATTCGGATATTTCCGACATCTCAAATCCGTATTACTATAATATCGTCATTCCCGTTGCGGCAAAGTACCTCGATGAGCAGTTTGTAAAATCCCTTTGCGACAGCTTCATTGAAGACTATTACACGGTAGGAAGCGGTATGAATTATTGGGGATTTTCTAATGACAATACCGCCATGTTTATTTCAGCAGTTTCACAAAGCGGTCTTGAAGCTTACGGTGATATTCTTGAAGATGCAGTCAATATTTTGAATACATACAAAACAGAGGGCGGATATTGCTATAATCCCGAGTACGGAACAGAAGCGAATGTTGATTCCACTGCACTTGCTTTAATGGCATTATGTGAATATTATGCTTACACAGGCACGGCAGAGGATAATATATTTGAGCTTAGCGATTTGTATAAAGCGCTTTTGACATTCAGAGGTGAAACAGAAGGAAGCTTTGCTTTCGACGGAGTAGAGGGCACTTATTACGCAGCAGATGCTTTGAAAGGACTTGTGTCTTTTTACAGCGTTTTACCTGATAAAAAGCCTGCCGATAACACGGGTAATTCCGACAATTCCGAAAACAAAAAACCTACCGACAATACCGATAATACTGATAATAAGCAGCCGGAGGCAGACACACCCGTTAAAGTGCCGACAGACAATGAAACAGACAGAAATCCCGATATCCCTAATACAGACGGCGGAAATTCAACGGTATCAGTCGGTGTAGTATCACTTGCTGTTATTATTGCGACTGCTTCATTAAACAAAAAGGAAGAGAATAATGATTAAATCTATTTAAAGATAAATCTGAATTTGTTTTCTCTTGTGAGCAAAAAATTACCCCGCAGGTTTT
>JAFLUN010000019.1:15344-29682 GCA_022508785.1 Oscillospiraceae bacterium | reverse complement strand
TGTGTTTCGTGAGGTTATTATACAATACCCTGTGCGTTCATTGCGTCTACAACCTTTTCAAAGCCTGCAATGTTAGCGCCTACAACGTAGTTGCCCTCAAAGCCGTATCTCTTTGCGGCATCGTCAATGTTATGGTAAAGAGTAGCCATAATGTTCTGAAGGTTGCTGTCAACCTTTTCAAAAGACCAGCTTCTTCTTTCGCTGTTCTGGCTCATTTCAAGAGCGGACGTAGCAACGCCGCCTGCGTTTGCAGCCTTACCGGGAAGGAAGAATATACCGTTTTCAATTAAGTATTTTGTAGCCTCTTCGGTTGTGGGCATATTAGCGCCTTCTGCAACTGCAATTACACCGTTTGCAACAAGTGTCTTTGCATCTTCAATGTCAAGCTCATTCTGTGTAGCACAAGGAAGAGCAATGTCAGCCTTAATCTGCCAAACGCCTTTACCCTCGTGGTATTCTGAGTTAGGTCTGTACTTTTTGTATTCAGTAAGTCTTGCGCGGTTAACCTCTTTAATCTCTTTAAGAGCTTCAACGTCAATTCCGTCGGGGTCGTAAACCCAACCCGTTGAATCAGATGCAGTAAGAACCTTTGCGCCAAGCTGGTGTGCCTTTTCAATAGCATAAATAGCAACGTTACCTGAGCCTGAAACTACTGCAGTTTTACCGCTTATGTCGATATTGTGGGATTTGAGCATTTCCTCTGTTATATAAAGAAGACCGTAGCCTGTAGCCTCGGTTCTTGCCAGTGATCCGCCGTAGTTAAGACCCTTACCTGTAAGAACGCCCTCAAACTGACCTCTTATTCTCTTGTACTGACCGAACATATAGCCTATTTCACGTGCGCCTGTACCGATATCTCCTGCGGGAACGTCCTGATCGGGGCCGATATATTTTGAAAGCTCAGTCATAAAGCTCTGGCAGAATGCCATAACCTCACGGTCTGATTTACCCTTCGGGTCAAAGTCTGAGCCGCCCTTACCGCCGCCGATGGGAAGACCGGTAAGTGAATTTTTGAAAATCTGCTCAAAACCGAGGAATTTGATAATACCGATGTTAACTGACGGGTGCAAACGGATACCGCCCTTGTAAGGACCGATAGCAGAGTTAAACTGAACTCTGTAGCCGGTGTTTACCTGAACATTACCCTTGTCGTCTACCCACGGAACTCTGAATTTAAACTGACGTTCGGGGTTAACAAGTCTTTCAAGCAGAGCGTCTCTCTTAAACTTCGCTTCATTTGCCTCAATAACGGGACGAAGAGATTCTAAAACCTCGTTTACTGCTTGGAGAAATTCAGGTTCATTGGAATTTTCTCTGGTTACTCTTTCAATTACTTCATCAACGTATGACATAATTTCATACCCTCCTATAAAATAAAATGGCGTATTTGAGCCTTGTAACTCAAAGACGCCATTGCCTTTTGAAAGATATTATACAGTTGAAGACCTTTTTTGTCAACGGTAAAAACGCTTTGCAGATAGATTTTGTAAAAGCGACTGATTTTTAAGGGTTGTTCTTGACATTTTTCTATATATTATGTATAATTTTTTATCATTTTAATTAGTAGGATTTGCATTTATACAAACAGAGGAGCAGGTGCGTTATGAAATACACAAAAGAAGAAGTAATGCAATTTGTAGAGGAAGAGGACGTTAAATTTATTCGTCTTGCATTTTGTGATGTTTTCGGAAAGCAGAAGAATATTTCGGTAATGCCGGACCAGCTTCAGCGAGCCTTTGACTTCGGTATCGCCATTGACGGCTCAGCGGTAGACGGGTTTGGCGGAGACGTTTATTCTGATTTGCTGCTTCATCCTGATCCGGACACACTGTCCATCTTACCTTGGCGACCCGAGCACGGCAAGGTTGTGAGAATGTTTTGCACGGTAACTTACCCTGACGGCAGACACTTTGAAAACGACACAAGAAGCATTTTAATAAATGCCGTTGATAAGGCGCGGGAAGAGGGGTATGAGTTTTTCTTCGGTGCAGAAATGGAATTTTACCTTTTCAAGCTTGACGAAAACGGTGAGCCTACGAATATTCCCCATGATAAAGCAGGTTATATGGACGTTGCCGTTGCCGATAAAGGCGAAAACGTGCGGCGTGAAATTTGCTTAACTCTGGAACAGATGGGCATCTACCCTGAAAGCTCCCACCATGAAGAAGGCCCCGGGCAGAATGAAATAGATTTCAGATATTCCGATGCGCTTTCGGCGGCAGACCATACTGTTGCCTTTGCAAACGTTGTAAGCACCATAGCCGCAAGAAACGGGCTGTATGCGTCATTTTCTCCGAGACCGCTGGAGGATAAACCCGGCAACGGTCTTCATATAAATATGTCAGTAAAGAGCAAAGACGGAAAAGACCACAGGACATCAATGATAGCAGGCGTTTTGGAGCATGTTCCTGAAATGACTGCGTTTTTAAATCCGGTAGAAGAGTCCTATAAAAGATTAGGCAGTAACAAAGCACCGAAATACGTTTCATGGTCAAGTGAAAACCGATCTCAGCTTGTAAGAATCCCTGCCGCATACGGCGAATACAAGCGCGCAGAGCTTCGTTCGCCCGATCCGTCAGCAAATCCGTATTTAGCCTTTGCGCTGCTCATATATGCAGGGCTTGACGGTATTAAAAATGAGACAGAGCTTCCAAGACCTGCAAATATAAATCTTCATAAGGCAGACGAAAAAACGCTTTCAGCATATAGGCGCTTGCCGAAAACCCGAGATGAAGCGATAAAAATTGCAGAATCAAGCAAGTTTATTGCGGAGCATTTGCCGGAAATGATGATAAAAACTTACTGTAAATGATATAAATAATTAAATTTTAAAAATTTTTCCAAAGGGGGATGAAACATATGATTTTTGAAGGGCGCTCATACTGCGTCTTAGTCGTTTCATCCTCTCAGAAGATGAATGAGGCGTTAAAGCCGTTGCTTACCGGCAGAAATTATAAAAAAGTAACCTTTACCGGAAGCGTTGCCTCTGCAAACCGACTGCTTCTTGAAAACAGCTATGATTTTGTAATAATCAATTCGCCTTTGCCCGATGATTTCGGAACGAAGCTGGCAATTGATATTTCAGCGGGGAGAAATACCGTTTGTATGCAGCTTATAAAGGCTGACTTGTATGAAGAGGCTTGCGCAGAGGTTACAAGATGCGGCGTATTTCCGCTGTCAAAGCCCACATCCTCCGCCATGATATCCCAAGGGCTTGTTTGGATGGAATCTGCCCGTGAAAAGCTTCGAAAGCTGGATAAAAAAGCACTGACCATTGAAGAAAAAATGGAAGAAATAAGGCTTATAAACCGTGCTAAATGGCTTCTTATAGAAAAAGAAAATATGTCTGAGCCGGACGCACACCGATATATAGAAAAACAGGCAATGAACACCTCTGCGCATAAGCGTGAAATTGCAGAAAGTATTATAAAAAAATATACATGATTTCAGATAATAGATGTTAGACGATTGTAGGGGAGGGCTTTCACGCCCTCCCGTTTATATTTTAGAGATTAGACATTAGACGTTAGAAGTTGAGTGTTTCGGCTCCCTCTAAGAGGGAGGGGATTCGTGCAAATTGTCAGTTCGTTCTATCTTTTTCAGCAAATAAAACAGCCCTGCTTTTCAGTGGGGCTGTTTTACGTAAGATATTATATTTTTAAATTGCCATAATAATATCGTAAAGCTTTGGAACGAAAAGTCCTAAAATGTAGGGAAAAGCAAAGGCAAAGCCTATTGAGGTTAAAAGCGTAAGTCCGAAACGCTCAAGCTGTGCGCCCACATAAAGCAGAGCATAAAAGGGGGCGGCAATAATTTTTACGGCAAGGTTTGTTTTGCCGTTATAAATATTTTCCTTGAGCATTAAAACATCTTCCATTTGCGGGAAAAGGTTTGTAAGGAAGGCTATTCCCATATAAAGCAAGAACCAAAGAAGAGCGTTTTTGTAGCTGCCAAGGTAAAGAACGGCAACAGAAGCGCTGCAAATAATCGTTAAACCGATGAAAAGATTAAACAGGAACGGGATAAAGCAAAGGTCAAAGCTGGCACCGCGCCTGTGAACTAACTCATGCTCAATGTGAGAAAGCATTTCGTCCGTGCGAAGAGTTCTTGCATCGTCAACAAGAATTTTGCAGATTCTGCAGCTCATATGCTCAAAGAAAGCGTGCATCATGGCTCCGGGAAAAGTCAGGATTTTAACGATAATGTATATAATTCTCATCAGTCTGCCAACCTCCTGTCAAATCTGCCGGACAATGCAATTTCCTCAAGGGAAATTTTGTTGTTCTTATAGTCGTAAACGTCGGAAGAGAAATCGTATTCCTTTCCGTACAGCTCCACATTTGACTGGGTTTCCTTTGCCAGCTCGTCATATTTTTCAGTATTTCCTGTGGCGATGGCGAGAATAGCATATAAATCCCGGGCTTCAGGCGTTGTGTAGCCGTAAAATTCATTTTGATAGTAGCAGCATTCCTCAGCGGAGCTGTATGCGCCTTCATAATCCTTAAGCATAATGAGACTGAGGGATTTCTGCATTGAAAGATATGAGCCTGCATAGGCAATTAAATCGTAGCTGTCATAAGACGCAGCTATTTTTTCAAGACCCGTAAGGCAAACCTCTTTTGCGGCAGAATAATTTTTATCTCTGTAACGGTAAAGTCGGGAGAGAAGGTCGTAGTAAAGCACGCTTTCACAGTTTCCGTCACCCATTCGGCGAATAATTTCTTCTGCCTTTGTATAATCTCCGCTGTCAAGGTATCTTTGAACAAGGAACGGAGCGGTGTAGGCTTCATAATCGGTTGAAACAGCGTTGGCTTTTTCAAGAGCAGACGCCATATCGTCCGTCTTGCCGTTTTCTTCAGCGAGAAGATATTGATAAAATCTTATCCAGCCTTCATCGTAAGTAATAACTGTTTCTTTACCGTTAGGAGTATAGGATTCATCAAGCTCGTCGTGAACATTGGTTGAATCCATATTTTTAAGGTCTGAAACATAGATTTTTTTGCCTATCAACGATTCGAACCTTGCCTTTGTGTCTTCGTAATTGCCGTCTGTTTCACTTTCGTATGTTCCCAGCATAAGTATGCTTGCTCTCGCTGATATTAAAGAATCGTAAATCTCAGCGATTTTTTTATCGTGAATATTATAAACGTCATAAGTATTTTCAATTAGGGTAAGAGCGCAAAGAATCGAAGTGTTGCCGAATTTCATTTCAACCCACTCGTCAACGCCGAACGCATCAAAGAGAATAATCTCTCCTCTGCGAAGATTTTTAAAATCAAGGGCTATTTCGTTCTCTTGAACATAGGATTCCGCATCGGAGTAATATGAAAGCGCAGAGTAAAGCTGTTTGTCCTTTACCGCTTCGTTTCCTCTGTATGTGCTTGCAAAAATCGGCGCTATTTGAATGAATGTAATAAGTGAAACAAACATAACGGCGATAGATGCAAGAAGCATAATTATGCCTTTCCAGTCATAAGGATATTTTTCCATTATGGCGGCACATTCGTTACAGAAGGGACTGTTTGGGTCACGGTCCGTGCCTCTCGGGCGCTCTCCGCAGCATTCGCACATTTCTTCGGGCTCGGTATTTGATTTTTCGCCCGTTGTAACGGCGTAACCCTCAACCTCTAATTCGTTGTTTAAAATATCAATATCGGTTTCGGGGGCGTTTTCATTTTTTTCGGCTTCTTCCCGAGCCTTGCTCAGCTCTTCACGGAAAATTCTGGCAAGCTCCTCCATTTCGTCGTGAACGGAAGATTCGTTTTCGGGTGTTTTGTTTTCGTCTGCCATAGCTTTACCTCCTCAGCCCCTGTATTTTGTGTTATACCCGTGATTTTCAGGCGGACGCATATCGTTCGGATACATAGTGTCGCTGAAAATGTCGGTTTGAAGCTTCTTTACCAGATGGAACACTTCGGAATAATCTGCAATATTTGAAATTTCAATATTTGCCGCGTCGTCTTCTCTTGAAAGGAAAGAACGGCTTCGTAATGAGGCAGAATCGGGAAATTGATTTGAGGTTGCAATTACGTCGCCTACGCCGAAAAGCTGGTCAAATATTCCTCTGTGCAAATCAATGTGTGACATTTCAGCAAAGGGCTTTGTCTTAAAGTTTTTTGAAAAAGCCCCTCCGGAAACGTATATAGCATGATCGGTAATAATATAATAAGTGTTTTTATATCTTAAGAAAGAGGAAATCACGCCTGCAAGGTAAAACCAAACCGGCATTAAGTGAAGAGCAAAGAAAGGTATTAAAAAGAATGAAATTTCTTCCGCATCTTCTGACGATAAAGAAAGACCGATTAAACCGAAATCAATTATTCCCCAAGCAATTGCAATAGGCAACATTTTGTTGAAAATGCTTTCGGCAATAAAGCATTTTTTATCAGGCTTTCCTTCATAGAGTATAGTTTCGTTTGCACCGATTAAATTCTGTAAGTCGTTTTTCATAAAACCACCTGTTTATTCATCTTTACCGCAGCATTGCTTGTATTTTTTACCGCTGCCGCAGGGGCAGGGATCGTTTCTGCCGACTTTTTTACCCTTTTTAACGGGCTGTTTTTTATCGCTTCCGTCAGAAGAGCCGCTGGCTCCCGTAATTTTGGCGGTCTGCTCACGTTTAACATCCTCTTCGCTCTTAAGGCGGAAGGTAAGAAGCATCGTGGCGGTACCCTCTCTTATCAGTGCATTCATTTCATCGAAATAATCAAAGCTTTCCATTCTGAATGCAACAACAGGGTCTTGCTGACCGTATGAGCGAAGGTAAATGCCGCGCTTGAGCTCATCCATTGCGTCAAGGTGATCCATCCAATGAACGTCAACGTTGCGAAGAAGAACCTTACGCTCGATTTCGCTCATAATCTTTTCGCCGTATTCTTTGTATTTTGCATCGTAAACACTGAGCGCTTTATTAACGAAATATTCCGTGTATTCGCCCGTTGTGTCAAATTCTGGAGTTTCGTCTTCACAAAGGTATTTAAGCTTTGCGATAAGTCCCGCCTTGTTCCAATCCTCAGGATTGTTTGATGCAGGGCAGAAAAATTCAACGGTTTCGGTAACATATTTTTCAATCATTGAAAGAATCGTTCCGTGAATATCCGCACCGTCAAGAACGCGGTTTCGCTCGCCGTATATAACCTCTCTCTGCTTGCTCATAACGTCGTCAAAGCGAAGAACGTTACGGCGTGCCGCAAAGTTGTTGCCCTCAACACGCTTTTGAGCGCTTTCAATAGTGTTCGTAAACATTTTTGTTTCAAGAGGAAGCTCGCCTGCCGCACCGAAGGTGTCAAGAATGTTAAAGAATCTGTCCCCTGCGAAGAGCCTTAAAAGCTCATCTTCGGCAGAAAGATAGAATTTACTCCTGCCGGGGTCACCCTGACGGCCCGAACGGCCTCTAAGCTGGTTGTCAATTCGTCTTGATTCGTGGCGCTCTGTACCGATAATGAAAAGACCGCCTGCATTTCTTACCTTTTCGGCCTCGTCACGAAGCTGTTCTTTGTATTTATTTTCAAGCTCACGGTAAGTATTTCTTGCATTGATAATATCTTCATTGTCAGTATCCGCAAAGCCCGTTGCCTCTTCAATAAGCTCTTCGGGGAACTGCATACGCCTCATTTCGGCTTTTGCCATAAAGTCCGGGTTACCGCCGAGGATAATATCGGTTCCGCGGCCTGCCATATTAGTAGCGATGGTAACTGCGCCGAATGAGCCTGCCTGCGCAATAATTTCCGCTTCCTTTTCGTGATACTTAGCATTAAGAACGGAGTGCTTTATGCCCCTGCGCTTTAAAGCGGCAGAGAGCTCCTCACTCTTTTCAATGCTGATAGTACCAACAAGAACGGGCTGACCTTTTTCGTTGCACTCAAGAATCTGCTCAATAATAGCGTTGAATTTTGCCTTCTCTGTTTTGTAAAGAACGTCAGGCTCATCTTCTCTTATCATCGGCTTGTTTGTGGGAATTTCAATAACGTCAAGGGTGTAAATTTCCTGAAATTCGCCCTCTTCCGTCATAGCAGTACCCGTCATACCCGAAAGCTTTTTGTAAAGTCTGAAATAGTTCTGGAACGTAATTGTTGCAAGAGTTTTTGATTCACGCTCAACCTTAACGTTTTCTTTTGCTTCAATAGCCTGGTGAAGACCGTCTGAATAGCGGCGGCCGTGCATAATACGGCCTGTAAATTCGTCTACTATGAGAACCTGACCGTCTTGAACAACGTAGTCAACGTCACGCTTCATAACGCCTATGGCTTTAATTGCAAGGTCAATGTGGTGCTGAATTGTAAGGTTTTCCATGTCGGCAAGGTTTTCTACGCCGAAAAACGCTTCCGCTTTTTTAATACCGTTTTTGGTAAGAGATGCAGTGCCTGCCTTTTCGTCAACAATGTAGTCGTCGTCCTCGCCTACAATATCTTCATAGTTGGTCTTTGCTTCAATTTCCTTAACCTTAAACATTTTAAGTCTTTTAGCAAAGTCGTTTGTGATTTTGTAAAGGTCTGTTGACTTGTCACCCATACCTGAAATGATAAGGGGAGTTCTCGCCTCGTCTATAAGAATGGAGTCAACCTCGTCAACAATTGCAAAGTTGTGACCGCGCTGAACTCGCTGTTCTGCGTAAATTACCATATTGTCACGAAGATAGTCAAAGCCCATTTCGTTATTCGTTCCGTAGGTTATGTCGCAAGCGTAGGCGGCGCGGCGCTGGTCACCGTCTAAATCGTGAACGATAAGACCTACCGTAAGACCCATAAATCTGTAAAGCTTGCCCATCCATTCAGAGTCACGGCGAGCAAGATAGTCGTTAACGGTAACAATATGAACGCCTTTTCCCGAAAGTGCGTTAAGATATGCGGGAAGAGTAGCAACGAGGGTTTTACCTTCACCTGTTCGCATCTCGGCAATTCTGCCCTGATGAAGAACTATACCGCCGATAATCTGCACTGGGAAGTGCCTCATATTAAGCACGCGGGCGGACGCTTCTCTGAGTGCCGCAAAAGCCTCGGGCAAAATATCGTCAAGAGTTTCGCCGTTTTTAAGCCTTTCTTTAAATTCCGGCGTTTTCGCCTGGAGCTCTTCATCGCTGAGCTTTTTATACTCTTCTTCCAATTCAAGAACCTTTTTTTGAATCGGTATTATTCTCTTAATTTCACGGCTGGAGTAATCTCCGAAAATCTTTTTAAAAAGTGACATTTATTTTTCCTCTTTCTGTAAGTAATCGCTGATTAAATGTAACTGTCAATTTAAATCTCGTTTACTTAATTCTGCAATTATTTTAGTTTTCTGAAAAATTACGCTATTTTCCAATTTATACTCTCTAAGTATAACACACATTTTCACAAAAATCATTAACAAATTTAAAATTTATTTATGTAAATTTGTATAATTTTTCTTGCAAATGAACTGAAAATTTGGTATTATTTTATTGTATATTTTGTATATATTATATTTGCAAATGGAGGTAAACTTATGACTGACGCAAAGACAATGGCTTACATAAATATGTATGCCGTACTCGGAACATTGGAAAACCTTTGCGAGCTTGACCCCAAGGCTCAGGAGATCATTTCTTCTCTTGAAAAGCCTGTGTCACTGGCGTTTGAGGTAAAAGACGGCCCTGCCGCAACCTTAACCTTTAGCTCAAAAGGCTGCCGTATGGAAGACGGCGTCAATAATCCCGACATTAAAATCCCCGTTTCTTCCTGTGAAAAGTTCAATAAGATTATTGACGGAGAGGCAACGCCTGTTCCCACAAAGGGAATTGCGAAAATAGGGTTTCTTCTTAAAACCTTTACCGCTCTTACAGACAGACTTACAGAGCTTATGCGCCCGAGTGCGGAAGCGTTGGCAGACAGAGATTTCTTCGTTCTTTCAACCCGTTTGACCTTCTATACAATTTCCGTTGCTATTTCGCAAATAGCAAATCAGGACGCCATAGGCAAAGCAAGCGCTTCATATATGGTAGACGGTGATATTTCATTCGGAATTAAAGACTGTGACACTGCCACAATCCGTGTGAAAAACAATCACCTTGTTACAATCAAAAAAGCTCCCGAAAAACCGAGAGCAATTATGTCCTTTGCAGATTATGACCTCGCCTCTGCTCTTTTCAACGGCAAGGTAAATGCCCTTGAAGAGCTTTGCAAAGGTACGGTTGAAATTCACGGTATGGCTTCAATGATAGACAATATGAACAGACTTCTCGACAGAGTAGGTCTTTACTTAGCATAAGGAGGGTAACTGATATGAGTAAATATCCCGAATACAAGCACGATAAAGGCCGTGAATACTTTGACAGGGCGCTTAAGGTTATTCCTGCAGGTATTTACGGGCACTTAGGTCCCTCGGAAGGACTTTGGATTCCGATTCAGAAATGGCCGTTTTATTCAGTAAAAGCTCAGGGTTCATATTTTTGGGACGCTGACGGAAACAAATACATTGACTATATGTGCGCTTACGGGCCGAACGTTCTCGGCTACAATGACCCTGACGTTGACGCAGCTGCAAAAGCACAGATGGAAAAGGGTAACTGCACAACCGCACCTTCCACAGTAATGGTTGAATGCGCTGAAAATCTTGTAAATACGGTTGCCTCTGCCGACTGGGCATTTTTCTGCAAAAACGGTTCGGATACAACAACCCTTGCAGTTATGAGCGCCCGTGCACATACTCATAAAAGAAAAATTATTTTCTTAAAGGGTTACTACCACGGCGATTTCCAGTGGGCACAGAAAATTGACTACCCGGGCATTTTGCCTGAGGACGTTTGCCACAACCTTGTAGCTCCCTGGTTCGATATTGACGCTCTTCAAAAGCTTTACGATGAGAACGACGGCGACATTGCAGGTCTTATTGCCCAGCCCTATGACCACGGTAATTTCAAGGATAACGAGGTTGCTTCCAAGGAGTATTGGCGTTCGGTTCGCAAATGGTGTGACGAGCACGGCGTTGTTCTTATTTTTGACGATGTTCGCGCAGGCTTCCGTCTTGACCTTCAAGGCTCCGACCATTATTACGGCATTAAAGCAGACCTTATCTGCTTCTGCAAAGCTCTTGCAAACGGATACAATATGTCTGCTCTTTGCGGCGGCGAGCATATGAAATCAACTGTTTCAGGTATGACTTACACAGGCTCTTATTGGATGAGCGCCGTTCCTTTTGCAGCGTGTATTGCCACTATTAACAAAATGAAGGCACTGGATACACCCACGCTTTTCCGCAAGCTCGGCACTCAGCTTACAGACGGCTTTAAGGCTGCTGCGGCTAATAACGGATTTAACCTTACGGTATCAGGCGAGCCGGCACTGTTCTATTTAAGAATATCTGATGATGACAGCCTTATGCTTCATCAGGAATGGATTGCAGAGTGCGTTTCAAGAGGCTTATTCCTTGCATCTCACCACAACCATTTCATCAATGCATCTCTCACGGAAGACGATATTAAGCTTTCAATTGATATTGCAGAGGATGCATTTAATGTATTGCGCAAAAATCATCCTGAACTGAAATAATATATATTTGTAAAAAGGGAGGAATTTTTCATGGCTAATTTATCAAAGCAGGAATGGGTAGCTCTTGAAAACAAAGCTTATGAGCTGAGAAAACTCTGTATGCAGACTACTATGTGGGCAGGCAGCGGTCATATCGGCGGGGGATTGAGCGTTTTAGATCTTCTTACGGTTCTTTACCATAAGTATCTTAATATCCGCGTTGACGAGCCCCAGTGGGAAGACAGAGACCGTTTCATTTTAAGTAAGGGTCACGCGGCAATTGCTTATGCGCCCGTTCTTTGCGATAAGGGCTTTAACGACGTTGAAATGCTTAAAACCTTTAACCTTTCAGGTTCAAAAATGGGTATGCACCTTGACTCAAATAAGATTGTGGGCGTTGACGCTTCAACAGGTTCTCTTGGCCACGGCGTTTCAATTGCGGCAGGCACAGCTCTTGCGGCAAGACTTCAAAATAAAGATTATTTAACTTATGTTGTTACAGGCGACGGGGAACTGGGCGAAGGCTCCAACTGGGAAGGCTTTATGACCATTAACCATTACGAGCTTTCAAACTGTATAGTATTTATTGACCGAAATCACTGCATGATTGACGGACCCACGGAAGAGGTTATGAAGCTTGAACCCGTTGCTGATAAGATGCGTGCATTCGGCTTCAACACAATTTGCGTTGACGGTAACAATATCGGCGAGCTTTGCGATGCCATTGACGAAGCTATTGCACGAAGCAAAGAAAAGTGCGCTCCCACCTGTATTCTTATGGACACGTTAAAGGGCGCAGGAATTAAGTCCATAGCAGGCGATTATCATTGCCATTATATGGCGCTTGACGATGACACCTTTGCAAAATACAGCAAAGAGCTTGAAGAGGATTACAAAGCAAGACTTGCAAGAGCAGAAAAGGAGGGCAAATAATTATGGCAGGCGGATTTGTTTATAACGCAATCGACCAGACAGAGGTTGCCACCGCTGAAATTTACGGCAAGGCAATTACCGATATTATGTTAAATGACCCCAAGGTTGTAGCTATTACGGCTGACCTTGCAAAATCGACAAAGCTCGGCGATGTTTTAAAGGTTTGCCCCGAAAGAGTTATAAATGTGGGAATTGCTGAGCAGGATATGTTCGGCGTTGGCGCAGGTATGGCAAGAGCAGGTATGATTCCCTTTATTTCAGGCTTCTCTGCATTTACATCAATGCGCGCTTGCGACCAGCTCCACACGGATATTTGCTATCAGAATGTTAATGCAAAAATAATTGCTACTCACGCAGGTACATCTTTCGGTCAGGCAGGCTCAACGCACCACGCAATAGTTGACCTTGCCATTACAAGAGCAATGCCCAATTTAACTGTTATTGTTCCTGCAGACGGAATTGAAACCGCAAATGCGGTTAATGCGGCATATGCCAACAACGGCCCGTACTATATACGAATCAACCGAGGCTTCGACCGTGTTCTTTACGATACTCAGGATTACGGCTTTGAGGTTGGCAAGGCAGTAGAGATTCATTCGGGTACTGATATTACTGTTATCGCTTGCGGCTCATGCGTTTTCCAGGCAAAGCAGGCGGCTGAATTTCTTGAAAATGCTGACGGACTTAAGGTTCGTGTTCTTAATATGCACACCATAAAGCCCATTGACGAAGAGGCAATTTTAAAAGCCGTTATGGACACAAGAAGAATTATCACGGTTGAAGACCATTCGGTAATAGGCGGCCTCGGCTCTGCAGTAGCAGAGGTGATGGCACAGGCAGGCAAGGGTTGTGCATTTAAAATGCTCGGTCACAGAGGGTTTGCTCCAATAGGTCTTCATGAAGATATTATGTCGGCAGTGGGCATTGACGCTAACGGTATTATTTCTGCCGTTCGTGAGGTTATGCAGGCTGACTTTGAGGAAGACGACAACTGGGACGACGATGTATAATCTCGCAGTTTATATATCGGAAAGGAGCCTAATTAAATGACAACAAGGGAAGAACTTTATTCAAATAAAATATTCTTTAACGCCGCACTGCCTCTTATTAAGGTGTTGGCGCAGGACGTTCCCTCACTTAAAAAGCAGTATGAAAAAGTACATGCTGTAATTCAGGTGAGCGCCCTTGACCCTGAGGCAGAGGGCGGAAAAATCGGAATGCATTACGTTGTTAACGGGTCTGAGGATTGGCTTGTTCACTTAAATGCCGTTGACCCAAACCCCCACGTTGAGCTTGAATTTAAGTCAATAGAGGCAATGAATGCGTTCTTTAAAGGTAAAATGTCACCTGCAACTCTTCCTAAAATGAAAGGTGTTGTAAAGCATTTCGGCGCTTTTAAGGCGTTTCTTATGTCACTTCTTAAAATGTCAAGCGTGCTTTCTGCAACTGAAATTCCCGAAAAGGAAGAGGATAAATCGCTTATGGTTAAAGCGATGTTCTATCTTTTGACCAGCGGAATAAGCCAGCTTAACAAAATGGGGCACCCCGAAATTCACGATTGGACTGCAAAGTCTCCCGACCGTGTTTATGCCCTTGCCGTTAACGATCACCCTGAGGTTTCGGCGTTTATCCGTATAAAAGCAGGTAAATCAAGAGCCGGCAGGGGTGAATACAAGCGTGCAATGCCGTTTTTCACTCTTCGCTTTGATTCGCTTGATTCAGCCCTCGGAACGCTTCTCGGCAAAGACGATATGTTAACTGCCGTAAAGCAAGGGAAGATTATTATGGACGGCGCTCCCGAATTCGGCGGTCAGTTCGGCGGATTTATGCTTGAAATCGGCGCATTGGCAAAATAATTTTGGAGAGTTTACAAGGCGGGAGTGGGGAATTGCTCCCGCCTTTATTTTGAATTAAAAAGGAAA
>JAFLUN010000019.1:1947-15244 GCA_022508785.1 Oscillospiraceae bacterium | reverse complement strand
TTACAAGGCGGGAGTGGGGAATTGCTCCCGCCTTTATTTTGAATTAAAAAGGAAACAGAAGATGAACGAGAATAACAATTTTCTTTCAAAGGAAGATTACGAAGAGCCCTGTTGCCCTCTTAAAATGGATGCAAATAAAAATGTAAAGCCGATACCAGTCGGCAGAGTGCTTTCAAAGCTTGACGAGCATTTAAGCTACAATGATTATGTATCTGCGGAGAATTTATTAAATTACTGGCACGAAGAGGCGAAAATCGGCGGGGACACACGGGGCGAGCTTACAATTCTTAATGAAAAGGTAGGCGTTTACCGCAAAACTAAGCAAAAAGATAAATGCTTTTCAGCAATAAATATGTGCTTAGCCCTTGCAGAAAACGGTGATTTTGAAAATACCGTTACAAAGGGAACGACTTTTCTTAACTGCGCCACAGGGTACTGCGCTTTTGACAAATACGAAAACGCTCTGCCCCTTTACAGACAGGCGGCGGAAATTTACGAAAAATATTTAGATAAAACCGATGCAAGACTGGGCGGACTTTATAACAACACGGCAATTTGCCTTATGAATCTTAAAAAGTTTGACGAATCAAGAGAAATGCTGAAAATTGCCATTGAGATTATGTCAAATGTGCCCCACAGCGAGGGCGAAATGGCAATAAGCTATTGCAATTTGGCTGATGTAGAAGCGGCTGAAAAGGGGATTGACAGGGCAGAAGAAAAAATCAACGAGTATTTGGAAAAAGCCGAGGAGCTTTTGAACACTCCCACTTTGCCCAGAGACGGAAATCACGCATTTATATGTGAAAAATGTGCAGGAACCTTCGGTTATTACGGATTTTTCATGACGGAAAGAGAGCTTTCAAACAGAGCGAGGGAAATTTATGAACGGACTTGAACTTTCAAAAGGATACTTTGAAGAATACGGCAAACCGATGCTGAAAAAGGATTTTGCCGATATTTTGCCATTTCTCGCCGCAGGCTTTGTGGGCAGCGGCTCTGAGCATTTGGGTTATGACGACGAAATTTCCCAAGACCACGATTTTGAGCCCGGATTTTGCATTTTTCTTCCGTCAGAAGATGTTATAGACCGCAGAACCGCATTCCTTTTGGAGCGCGCTTATGAAAAGCTTCCGAAAGAGTATATGGGCGTGGCAAGGCAAAAGATTTCACCTGTCGGCGGCAACAGAAACGGTGTTTTAAGAACGGCCGAGTTTTATCTTTCAAAAACGGGCAGTCTTAGCGGAGAGCTTTCCAATGAGGCGTGGTTAAATCTTCCCGATTATGCCCTTTTAGAGGCCGTAAACGGAGAGGTATATTTTGATAATTACGGTGAATTTACAAAAATACGGGAAATCCTTAAAAATCAGCCTTTGGACATAAAGCTTAAAAAGCTGGCAGGAAATCTTCTCATAATGGCGCAGGCAGGGCAGTACAATTTTACAAGATGTTTAAATCACGGCGAAAAAGAGGCGGCTCAAATGGCGCTGTTTGAATTTGTAAACGCTGCTTTGAAAACGGTATTTCTTTTAAATAACCGATATATGCCCTATTACAAATGGAGCTTTAGGGCGCTTCGTGAATTTGACACGGATAATTTTTACGGTGACAATCTTTCTCTCTTGCTTTACGGCGACAATAACGATTTTGACGTTGCAGATTTAAAATATGAAGCAGTTGAGAAAATTGCAGGCAGAATTATTGATACTTTGCAGGAGCAAAATCTTACAAAGGCAATTTGCGGCGATTTGGAAAAGCACGCATACAGCGTTAACGATAAAATATCGGACGGTGCTTTGCGCAACCTTAATATTTTGGCAGGAGTGTAATAATATTTATAACAATATAAAACCGCATAAAAAATCCCCACAGTTAAAATAACCGTGGGGATTTAACTTTATTTTGAAGCATCATACTGACCGAGTATCATAGCTTCCTTTTTTCTGTTTTCAAGAGTTTGCAAGGCTTTATTTCTGTTCTTTTCTAAATGTTTTAGTTTTTTAAAATACCCGTATCCGAAAAAGAAAAACTGAGAGATTCCCAAAACCGTAGAAGCGCAACCGAAGGTGCCGTATATAATGCATAACCCCCACAGACCCTGCACATCAATATTCGAATATTTTCCTTTTCCGAGGGCTACGCCTGCATAAGCTGTTCTGTAAAGCTCACAGCACGATTTATATTCAAAAAAGCACAAAATTCCTATTGTCACCGCAATTACAAGTATAACCGTCAGAACAACAATAAGTTTTTTAAAAAAGCTTTTTTCTTTTTTAAAAGTAGTTTCAATGCTGTCATAGCTTTGAAGGTACTGCGTTCTTGTCATGCGGACGTCTTTGTTGAGAAAGTCCATGTCTTCCTTATAAATATGTTTAAGGTAGTCACGGTTCATTCCCTCGGCGTTGTTTAAGTCTTTTCGAGTGTTTTCTGAAAAAACGTCATAATCAGCACCTTTAGGAAGAGTATTATTCGCAGTTTCGGGAAAACGATTAGTCTTTTCGTCTTTGTTCATAGGCTGTCAATGCACCGTCTTTATCCTTAATTTGATAAATCGTAAAGTCCCAAAAGCATAAGCTCTTGCTTCTTCCGTTCAAGCAAGTCAAGGGATTTTTGCTTTGTTTTTCCGGCTTTCGCAAGCTTTTTTGCCACGGCTAAAACCAAAGATACACAAATTATTATTGAGGCAAGCTTACAGGCTATTACTGCCATGGTTAAAATATTGGTAATGACAAAGCTCGAAATGTTATTATGCAGATATGTTAGAAAATAATACAGTAACGAGCAAAATGCGGCAATAGCAAAAACCGCCAAAAAATCCTTTAAGCACTCTTTTTGTGTTTGTTTATAGTATTCTTCAATTTTGTTATACTCTGAAATGTAATCGGAACGGGTCATTCGCACGTCTTTATTGAGAAAATCCATATCCTCTTTGTAGATGCGCTTTAAATATTCCCTATTCATATTGCGAGTGTCTGTATTTGAATTGGTATTGCAGTCAAAAACATTATACTCCATACCCGTTGGCACGATGTTGTCAGCGGATTCGGAAAATTCTCTTTTTTCTTCGCTCATATCCTTGCAACGCCTGTGTCCTTAGCCGCTTTCATAACGGCTTTTGCAACGGTTGTACCTACTCTTTCGTCAAAGGCTTTCGGCAAAATGTATTCTGCATTTAATTCTTCGTCAGATACGAGCGATGCAATAGCCTTTGCGGCGGCAATTTTCATTTCTTCGTTAATGTCACTGGCTCTGCAGTCAAGAGCGCCGCGGAAAAGCCCGGGGAAGCAAAGAACGTTGTTTATCTGATTCGGGAAATCGCTTCTGCCAGTACCAACAACTGCCGCACCTGCACGCTTTGCAATGTCCGGCATAATCTCGGGTATGGGATTTGCCATAGGAAGAACTATCGGATTTTCTGCCATTGAGCGAACCATATCTTCCGTTACAATTCCGGGGGCAGAAACGCCGATAAATATGTCAGCGCCCTTCATAGCGTCTGCAAGCGAGCCCGTTTTTCTTTCTTTATTTGTAAATTCGGCAATAGCCTGCTTTGCAGGGTTAAGGCTTTCGTCACCCTTGCAGATAATACCCTTGCTGTCGCACATTATAACGCTCTTAATTCCTTGGCTAATGAGCAATTTTGCAATGGCAATTCCGGCAGCCCCTGCCCCTGAGAATACAACAGAGCAATCCTCGATTTTTTTGTTTACAACTCTCAGCGCATTGATAACCGCCGCCGCAACAACAACGGCAGTTCCGTGCTGGTCGTCGTGAAAGATTGGAATATCGGTTTTTTCTTTTAATTTACGCTCGATTTCAAAGCATCTGGGCGCCGCAATATCCTCAAGGTTCACTCCGCCGAAGGAGCCTGCCAAAAGAGCAACGCAGTTAACGATTTCGTCAACATCCTTTGAACGAATGCAGAGGGGGATTGCGTCAACTCCGCCAAATTCTTTAAAGAGAACACATTTACCTTCCATAACGGGCATACCTGCCTCAGGGCCTATATCTCCAAGACCGAGAACTGCCGTACCGTCGGTTACAACGGCAACCGTATTCCAACGGCGGGTAAGCTCGTAGGATTTGTTTATATCCTTTTGAATTTCAAGGCAGGGCTGTGCAACGCCCGGGGTGTAAGCCAGGGAGAGCGCTTCCTTATCGCCTGCTTTTGCTCTTGTTTTGATTTCGATTTTGCCCTGCCATTCGTAATGCAGTTTTAAACTTTCCTTTGCGTAATCCATTTTTGTACCTCTATGTGAAATTTATTATTTTGCTTAGTGTTCGATCCAATCTCTTGAGCGTTCAACTGCGCGAAGCCAGCCGTGGTAATACTTGTTCCTGTCCTCAATAGCCATTTTTGGCTCGAAGAGCTTATCTACCTGGCGGATTTGTGCGATTTCATCGGTATCTTTCCAAAAGCCTACCGCAAGACCTGCAAGGTAAGCGGCGCCGATAGCCGTTGTTTCAACCATTTGCGGTCTGTTAACGGGCGTTCTTATAAGGTCTGCCTGAATTTGCATCATTACATCGGAGACAGATGCGCCGCCGTCAACTCTCAGTTCAAAAAGGTCAATGTCGGAATCCTGTTTCATAGCTTCAAGCAAATCCGTCATTTGATAAGCTATTGCTTCCAAAACGGAGCGGCAGATATGCGCACGGTTAACGCCTCTTGTCATTCCGACGATAGTTCCTCTTGCATACATATCCCAATAGGGTGCGCCCAGACCCGTAAATGCAGGAACAAAGTAAATTCCGTTGGCATCCTTAACGCTTTCCGCTAATTCGTCACAGCGTGCGGCATGGTCTATTATGTGTAAATCGTCACGAAGCCACTTAATAACCGAGCCTGCGTTAAATGCAGAGCCTTCAATAGCATAAGTTACCTTGCCGTCAAGCCCCCATGCAACGCCCGTAACAAGATTGTGGTGAGATTCAACTCTTTTTTCGCCCGTGTTCATAAGCAAAAAGCAGCCTGTGCCGTATGTATTCTTTGCCTGACCGGGTTTAATGCAGCCCTGACCGAAAAGTGCGGCAGGCTGGTCGCCGATAGCCCCTGCAATGGGTACTCCTGCAAGCTCTTCAAGACCCATAACGCCTGAGGCAACCTCTCCGTAAACCATGCTGGACGGTTTAACCTCCGGGAGCATAGACATAGGGATTCCCAGTTTTTCGCAAAGGTATTCGTCCCAGCAAAGCTTGTCAACGTCAAAAATCATGGTACGGGAAGCGTTTGAGTAATCCGTAACATGAACCTTTCCGCCGGTTAAATTCCAAATAAGCCATGTTTCAACCGTGCCGAAAAGAAGCTCGCCTTTTTCTGCAAGCTCTTTTGCCTCGGGAACGTTTTCAAGAATCCATTTAATTTTTGTTGCGGAAAAGTACGCGTCAACAACAAGACCCGTATGCTTTTTTATGTACTCCGTAAGCTCTTTGTCTTTTTTTATTTCCTCACACATTTCCGCCGTGCGCCTGCACTGCCAAACGATTGCGTTGTAAACGGGCTTTCCCGTTGATTTATCCCAAATCAAAGTAGTTTCACGCTGGTTTGTAATGCCTATTGCGGCAATGTCCTCCGCAGTAGCGCCGCTTGTAGCCATAACCTCGGTTGCGGACTGAAGCTGTGAAAAAAGAATTGACATTGGGCTGTGCTCAACCCACCCGGCTTTTGGGTAAATCTGAGTAAATTCATGCTGAGCCTTTGCGCAAATCTTTCCGTTTACATCAAAAAGAATTGCCCGTGAGCTTGTTGTTCCTTGGTCAAGCGCCATAACGTATTTTTTCATAAATATAACTCCTCTTATTGTAAATGTAAGTAAAAATTTCCCAATATCTATTCTATCACAATTTTGCACTGATAACAACAGATAAATTACGATATTACTTACTTAATTTTTTGCCATCAGTTCAACTTTTTTATTCTCGATAAGATTGTGAAGTCCTTGCCAATGCAAAACTCTTCGTTTAAACCAAAGGGAAGAGGCAGTTTTATAAACAAAAGACGGGCAAGCCTTTTGTGGCCTTGCATAATTTACGTTATATGTGTCTAAAAGTCTGTAATAATCGTTCAGCTTGTAGGAAAACGTTGCAAATGTGGCATATCCCTTTTCAGCCCATGCTTTTTCAGCAATAGCACCGAGTCGCGGGAAAGTGAGAAATTCAAGTCTTTTCATATTCGGAACGTACTCTGTCCACATACAGCCCTCAATGCCCCATGTTTCGTTGTCATTGTCAGTGAGAGCCGCCTCTGCCTCGCAAACTCTTTCAAGGGAATTCCAACCGTAAGGAAAATCAAGATAAAAGGGATATGAATTAGCGTTTATAAGTTTTCTGCCTCGGTTAAGCTCTGTGCGCAGAATATCATTGCCGTCTGAAACTCCGTATACTGTCCACGCAATATCAGGAGAGAGATATTTTGTTTCGTTTACAGAATTACAGTTCCACATAACAGAAGAATAGCCGTTTTCCTTTAAATAATCGCTTACTCTGCTCATAAAGAGCATTTGAAGCTCGTCCTCTGTTTTAAGGGAATGCTTTTCCATTTCTTTTTGACAGTGAGGGCAAAGTTTCCAGCGTGTTTTAACCGCCTCATCTCCGCCGATATGGATTATTTTATCGGGGAAAAGTTCCATAACCTCGTCAAGCACATCGAAAACGAATTTATATGTGCTTTCTTTTCCTGCACACAGAATATCGTGCTTGACTCCCCAATGGGTTGCAACATTTAATTTGCGGTCAAAGCATGACAAATACGGGAAGCAGGCTATTGCGGCAACGCAGTGGCCGGGCACGTCAAATTCAGGAATAACCTTTATTTTTCTTTCGTGACAGTATGCGACAATTTCCCGTATATCCTCTTGTGTATAATATCCTGAGTGAGATTTAACGCCGAAATTTGTATGACTTCGTGAAGAACCTTTTTGGGTGAGAAGGGGGTATTTTTTTATTTCAATACGCCAGCCCTGATCCTCAGTCAAATGCCAATGAAGAATATTTAACTTGTGAAGGGCCATTAAATCAACAATACGCTTTACGTCTTCTTTTTTGTAAAAATACCTGCCCGTGTCAAGCAAATATCCTCTGTATTCAAAGCGGGGGTAATCGGTAATTTCGACGTAAGGAATTTTGCCGTCGCATTGTAAAAGCAATTGTTTGAGCGTTTGAAGCCCCCAAAAAAGACCGGTTTCTGACTTGGCGTTTATGAATACACTCCCGTCACTGCAACAAAGAGTATAGCCCTCGTCTTGCTGAACGGAATTGTCAATAGTCAGAATAACTGAGTTTTCTTTATCAGTCTTTTTTCCAATTAAAACGTTTTTATTAAAGACATTTTTCACAAATAATGCGAAATCCTTTGTGAAATCAAAGTGGGTTATAACTGTTCCATTTTTAAGAGTAAACCCCTCTTTTTCTTGATTCACTAAAAGACTGACCGGCTGTGGTATAATATTAAACATAAAAAACTCCCAACTTTTTAATAATTTAATTTTATCACATATTTTTTTAATGGCAACAGACAACAATGTTTTTTTGAATTCAACATACGAATAAAAATTTATCTTTTCTCTTGAAATAAGGGAAATTATATAGTATAATGGTAAAAGCCTTAATTTAGTCGTGTGCCGTGTGGGTCCTGTGCGGCGGTGCACTGCGAACCATGTCAGGCGGGGAACCGAGCAGCATTAAGCGGACTGCGCCGGGCGCCACAGTCCGCCTACACGGTGCATGACTAAGTTAAGGCGATTTTAATATTAACAAGGGGTGACAGTATGTACCGTGCTTTATACCGCAAATACAGACCAAGCACATTTTCAGACGTTGTAGGGCAGAATCACATTACGCAAACGCTTCAAAATGCAGTATCAAGCGGTAAGACAAGCCATGCTTATCTTTTCACGGGATCGCGCGGTACGGGCAAAACCTCTTGCGCAAAAATTCTTGCAAAGGCTGTTAACTGTGAACACACCGTAAACGGCAACCCCTGCAACGAATGCAGCATTTGCAAGGGTATTGACAACGGCTCGATTTTAGACGTTGTTGAAATTGACGCAGCCTCAAACAACAGTGTTGATAATATCCGTGACCTTCGTGAAGAAGCCAACTTTACCCCTGCAAACGCCAAATACAGAGTTTATATTATTGACGAGGTGCATATGCTCTCCGTGGGGGCGTTCAACTCGCTTCTTAAAACTCTTGAAGAGCCGCCAGAGCACGTTAAATTTATTCTTGCCACCACAGAGGTGCACAAGCTCCCGTCAACGATTCTTTCACGCTGTCAGCGGTTCGATTTTAAAAGAATCCCACCGGAGAGCATCGCCGAAAGATTAAAAGAGGTTGCGAATAAAGAAAATATGCAGTTGTCCGATGACGGCGCAATGCTCATAGCCCGAATTGCCGACGGCGCAATGCGTGACGCGCTGTCACTGCTTGACAGATGCGTATCCCACGACGGAGTAATTGACTCTGCCGTTGTTGCCCAAAATTCAGGCCTTGCTGGCAGAGAATATATTTTCACTCTTGCGGACTGCATATTGCAAAAGGACGCCGCAAAAGCGCTTGAAATACTCAACGGGCTTTATAACGACTCCTGCGATATGGAGCGCCTGGTAATTGAGCTTACAAATCATTTCAGAAATCTTATGATTTCAAAGGCAGTTAAGGATTTTGAAAAAATGCTTATCTGTTCACAAAATGAGATTGATATAATCCGCAGGCAGTCGGAAAGCACTACACTTGCTACGATAATGTCCTGCATAGATGTTTTGACTTCATCAGCGGCGGATATGAAACAGGGCGCAAACCGCAGAACCGTTGCAGAGCTTTGTATTATCCGTCTTTGCACACCTGCTCTTGACGTGGACGTAAATTCCCTTGTCCGCAGAATAAGCGAGCTTGAAAAGGCAGTAGCAAACGGTGTTTCGGTGAAAGTATCTTCACCTGTTCCCGTTCAAAACACTGTTACTGAGCCTGCTCCTGCTGTGCAGGTAAATGAAACAAAGACAGAAGAAAATCACAATGAAAATGCGCAGAACGTAAAGAATGAACAGCCTAAAGAGCCTAAACCCGCACCGCAGGAACCCTTAAAAGAAGAGAAAACACAGCCTTTGCAAAGCAATGCAGGCGCTACGGTTCCGTTTACACAGTGGCCTGAGGTGACGGAAAAGCTTTTCGCGGGAAATAAGAGCCTAATTGCCATGCTTTCGGGCTCGTCGGCATATGTTTATGACAATAAATTTTTGCTGATCAAGGGCTCGCCGGTTTTAGAGCTTTATCTTAAAACGGGCGAATATTCAAAAATAATCAAGCAGGCGGTTTTTGACGTAACGGGTAAGTCGTATTCACTGGGCGTTTATAACAATGCGCCTAAAGAGGAAAATAAAAGTCCCTTAAGCGACCTTTTGTCAAAGGCAAGGCAGCTTGGAATTAAAGTTGAAGGAGAATGAGAAATGAAAGCAAGAATACCGAATCAGGGCAATGGGAGAGCCGATATGATGAAAAAGCTCCAGCAAATGCAGGAGGATATGGAACGCGTTCAGGCTGAATGTCAGGAGGCAGAATATTCCGCATCATCAGGCGGCGGAGCAGTTGAGATTACCGTTAACGGTTCACACGAAGTAAAATCAATTAAAATAAAGCCCGAGGTTGTTGACCCTGAAGATGTTGAAATGCTTGAGGATATGCTTCTTGCCGCAATTAACGAGGCAATGAGAAAAGCAGACGAAACAACAGAGCGTGAAATGGGCAAGGTAACAGGCGGAATGAATTTGGGAATCCCCGGCCTCGGCCTTTAATTTCGGAGAAATCAAATGGCGGATATTGTATCACTTCAAAAGCTTATTGAAGAATTTCGCAAAATGCCCTCTGTCGGTCTTAAATCAGCGGAGAGATTTGCATATTATGTTTTAGGGCTTGACGACAAGGCGGTAAAAAGTCTTGCTGATGCCATAACCGATGCACATGATAAAATTCATACCTGCTCGGTTTGCTGTAATTTTACAGAAGATGAAAAATGCAATATCTGTAATAACCCGAAGCGGGATAATTCAACGATTTGCGTAGTCGAAAATCCGAGGGATATTACTGCTTTTGAGCGTACTCACGAATACAGAGGGGTTTACCACGTTTTGCACGGCGTAATGTCGCCTATAAACGGAATAGGACCTAACGATATTCGCATTAAAGAGTTAGTTTCCCGGCTTGCCGATGATACGGTGAACGAGGTTATTATGGCAACCAACCCCACAGCCGAGGGGGAGGCGACGGCGGTTTATATTTCCAAGCTTTTAAAGCCGATGGGTATAAAGGTTACAAGGCTTGCTTACGGAATGCCCGTGGGCAGCGATTTGGAATATGCCGATGAGGTAACTCTTTCCCGTGCCCTTGACGGACGGCAGCTTCTGTAATTCAAAACGGAGAAAAACCATGGCAGAAAAAAATACGAGTTCCACAGTTGCACAAAATAAAAAAGCATATCACGACTATTTCGTGCTTGAAACATATGAGGCAGGCATTGAGCTTGTCGGCACAGAGGTTAAATCCTTGCGACAGGGCAAGTGTAATCTTAAAGATTCTTGGTGCAATATTGACAACGGCGAAATTTTTGTCAACGGAATGCACATAAGCCCTTATGAGCACGGAAATATCTTTAACCGTGACCCCATGCGCACAAGAAAATTGCTGATGCACAAAAAAGAGATAATGCGTCTGTTCGGCACAATAAAGCAAGACGGTTTAACGCTTATTCCCTTGTCCGTTTATTTTAAAAAGGGCAGAGCAAAGGTGCAGTTGGGGCTTTGCAAGGGTAAAAAGCTGTATGATAAGCGTGATGTTGCGGCTAAAAAGGAAGCTCAGCGGAATATTGAAAGAGGAATGAAGGAAAGGCAAAGATAATGTCCGAAAAGCGTGTTTGCGTTCAATGCGGAAAGCAATTTGTACTAAGCGACAGTGAGGTAAGCTTTTATCAGTCAAAAAATCTGTCGTTACCTAAACGGTGCAAGACCTGCCGTGAGATGAATAAAGCTAAAAAAACAAACCAAAGCGTTGGATATAAAAACTACACGGTAAAAAGACACGTAAACAACCGCAAGAGCTTTGCTTTTAAAATAATTATTATTGCGGCAGCTTTCTTAGCGGCAATTTTTAATTTGGAATTTATACCGAACTCGTCAGCGGTAATTGTTTGCGTGGCGTCTTTGTCAGCAATTCTGTTTTTGTGGCTGTATGGCAGAAGTATTTACATTGAAGAATTTGACACTACGCCGTATAAATACACGTTTTACGATACAAATTCAATGGTTTCCCATTATGTAAAGCATGGCGAGCAGGTCTCCTGCGAAAGTATGGAAGATTATCTTTTAAAAGCAAATTTAGTTATACTTAATCCATCCGCTCTCAAAAGAATACAGAAAGACGGCGACACAGCGTACTTTTGTCCGAAAACAGGTGAATTTGTTGTTGTGGCAAAGGCAGGGTACATAAGAACTTATTTTAAAGCGGATATGCGTTATTTTAATAAGCAATAGTAATGATTATTATGCAGAAATAGTTTAAAATTTTTTGCAAATAATATATATAATTAAATAGTTTATATGGGGATGAAAGGATTTCGACGGGGGTCCTGAACCTTGGTAAGCGAGCTGTGGCGAGGCACCACAATAAAAGCTTCAAGTTTAGAAATAAACGACAACAATAATAAAGTTTTACTTGCTGCTTAAATAAAGCAGCAACGCTTCCCCGAAAATACTGCGGTTCGGCAAGAGGCGCCATTTAGCAGTGAACGTGAACAGATGAGCGCTCTGTAATCTGTCATGAATTAAAGGGCTACCGATTTTGCCAGCCTGTGTCTCGGCGGGCATAAAAGGGAACTTTAAACGATACACTACGCTCGTAGAAAGCTTTGGGAATAGACTTTCGGACGCGGTTTCGATTACCGCCATCTCCACCAAAAACAAAAGCCGCGGTTTTCTGCGGCTTTTTGCTTTTAACGATATAATGCGGTAATCGAAACCGCAAAGTCCATGCCGAGCGGTACGCCCGTGGCGGAGCGAGGCGGACAAAAAATGCGAAAGGTTAGCGGAGCAAACGAACGAAGCGAAGCTTCGATTACCGCCATCTCCACCAGCAAAAAAGACACCCTTTGGGTGTCTTTTTTGAGTGATATTTGCCTTCGGTAAACGATGTGTGGCTTTGCCACAATATACGGCAAACAAATATGAATAAAATATCATACAAATTGACATTTATTATACGAAATGATAAAATCGAAATGTGTTACAATTGAAATATAAGTATTAAAAATTTTGTGCGAAACGAGGTGTTTTATGGCAGGCAATTTTTCGTTTTATCTTGTAACAGACCCGCATTTTTTTGAGCTATCCTTAGGCGGTGAGGGTGAGGCTTACGAGGCAAGAAGCCGAACCGACCAAAAATGCGTAGCAGAGACCGGCGCTATAATAGACGCAGGATTTCTTAAAATCGCTGAAGATAAAGAAACCAACGTAATTCTTATTCCCGGCGATTTGGTGTACCGTGGCGAGCAGGCAAGCAACGAGGGCTTTATAAAGAAGCTCCAATGGCTCGAGAGCAAGGGAAAGACGGTCCATTTAATCACCGCAAGGCACGATTACGGCGAAACTCCTTACCCCGTAGGCTTTGTGGGGAAGGAATGTGTGCCCGTAGAGGGGACCCCTCGGGAAAAGCTTCGTGAGCTTTACTACCACTACGGTTTTGAACAGGCAATTTCTGAGCATAATTCTATGTCATATGTAGTACAGCTTACAGACAAAATCCGCCTTTTGGCATTAAACTGTGACGGCGACTGCAAGGGCTTTAAAGGGATTTGGCCCGATCAATTGGAATGGGCTCTTGAGCAGATAAAAGATGCACACGATAACGGATGTTACATATTTGCCATGACCCATTATCCCCTTTTGCCCTTTTCACCTTTTGCTCATCTTGTGGGGGATTCGCACTTAACTGATTGGGAAATGCTTGCAAACACCTTTGCAGATGCAGGTCTTGACCTTATTTTCACAGGTCATATGCACGCTCAGGCAGTTACGGAATACACTACTCGAAACGGCAATATGATAACCGACGTGCAGACGGGCAGTTTTGTGGGCTATCCTTGCTCATACAGAAAGGTAACTTTCCTTGACGGCGACAAAATAGATATTAAGTCCTATACCATTGAGGATTTTGACTGGGATAAGGGCGAAAAAACGGCAGAGGAATATTTCCAATGGCGTTTTGACCGAATGATAACCGATATAATTGACGCTATGGCATACGACTTTGCATTTTT
>JAFLUN010000019.1:0-1847 GCA_022508785.1 Oscillospiraceae bacterium | reverse complement strand
GTAACGCACATAATCGAGAAAAAGGCAGGCGCAAAAAATCCCGTGCTTGCCGATATTGACAAGTTTGTGCTTGACACTATCGGCGATGAAAAGCAAAGGGATTACAACACGGTTCTTAATATAAAATGGCAAAGAAAGGATTGAAATAAAAGTATGATTTTCAGTTCTCATCCTAACCCTCAGTTTGAGAGAGAAAGCTTTATCTCTCTAAACGGCGAATGGGATTTCGGTTTTAGTAAGGCAACACTCGGATTTAAATTTTCCGAAAACGCGGACAGAGCATTTAAAATTTACAAAAAAGCAGATTATACGCACAAAATAACCGTGCCGTATTGCATTGAAAGTAAGCTTTCGGGAATTGGATACACGGGCTTTGTAAACCTTGTGTGGTACAGAAAAACGATTGAGCTTGTGTCTGACGGCAGGCGTGTACACTTGCACGTAGGCGCGGCGGATTATATTACAAGCGTTATTGTAAACGGAACATATATCGGCAGGCACAGGGGCGGTTACACTTCGTTTTCATTTGATATTACAGATGCCGTTGTAAGCGGTGCAAATGAAATTTTTATACTTTGTGAGGACGATAACAAAAACCGATTTGTGCCCAGAGGCAAGCAGTCTGAAAGGCTTAAAAGCCACGGTTGCGATTACACACGCACCACGGGCATTTGGCAAAGTGTTTATATTGAATACACGCAAAAGGATTATATTGCGGATTTCAGAATTTATCCTGATGCAGAAAAATCGCAAATCAGCATAGAGTTTGACCTTAGCGGTGAAAATAAATCGGCTGAGGTTGAGGCAGAGGCTGTTTTTGAAGGCAAATCCGTCGGCACGGCAAAGGCAAAGGTTTTGGAAAACGGCAGGGCAAAACTTATATTAAACCTGAGCGAAAAGCATCTTTGGGAAGCAGGCAACGGCAGGCTTTACGACCTTGAACTAAGATACGGCGAAGACAAAGTAAAGTCATATTTCGGACTTCGCTCTGTTTCCCTTGACGGCTACAAATTCCTTATAAACGGTAAAAGCGTTTTTCAGCGACTTGTCCTTGACCAGGGCTTTTACAAGGACGGAATTTATACGGCAAAAGACGATGATGAGCTTAAAAGAGATATAGAACTTTCAATGTCGTTAGGCTTTAATGGTGCAAGGCTTCACCAAAAGGTTTTTGACCCGAGATTTTTATATTTTTGCGATATTTTAGGCTATATTGTCTGGGGCGAGTACGGAAACTGGGGCTTCGATATTTCTTCCAAAAAGGGCGTGCAGATTTTTGCAAACGAGTGGAGCGAAGCCGTTAAGCGCGATTTTAACCACCCGTCAATTATAGGTTGGTGTCCGTTCAACGAAACGTGGGATTACAAAAAAAGACCGCAGTATGACGGACTTTTAAGCTATGTTTATGAATTGACTAAAAAAATTGACCCAACCCGTCCGTGCATTGACACAAGCGGAAATTATCACGTTAAAACGGACGTTTACGATGTGCACGATTACAATGGGGATGTGGAATTTTTCAAGAATAATTTTGACAAATTCGCTGTCAGCGGTGAGCTTTACGAGCACATTTTGCTTGACAACCCCGGCAGGCAGAAATACCCCGGCGGCATTCCCGTAATGGTAAGCGAATACGGCGGAATTAAATGGGAAACGGATTCAGAGTTTAAGTCCTGGGGCTACGGCGAGGACGTTCATTCCCCCGAGGAGTTTGCCCAAAGATACTGCGGACTTACCGACGCTTTGATTCAAAACAAGAATATGTGCGGATTTTGCTACACTCAGCTTTATGACATTGAGCAGGAGCAAAACGGACTTTTCACATATACAAGGGAAAAGAAATTTTC
>JAFLUN010000018.1:20838-30150 GCA_022508785.1 Oscillospiraceae bacterium | reverse complement strand
TCATTTTTTCTTCTGCAAGCTGTTTAATTACCTTAAGAACCTCACCCGTAAGCTCAGGGTCAAGAGCGGATGTCGGTTCGTCAAAGCAAAGAATATCGGGAGACATTGCTAATGTGCGGGCGATTGCTACACGCTGTTGCTGACCGCCGGAAAGTTCACATGGATATGCGTCCTTCTTAGCTTCAAGACCGACATTTTTAAGAAGAGATAATGCATTTTCTTTTATTGAATCTGCATCACCCTTTTTCAGGAGAGTGGGAGCAAGTGTAATGTTTTTTAATACGCTGTACTGCGGAAAAAGATTGAAATTTTGAAAAACCAATCCAAAATGAAGTCTGTTACTGCGTTTTTGAGCATCAGTTTGCTTTTTTTCCGCTTCTCCGTCAAAAAGAGTTTCACCGTTAACGGTTATCGTTCCCTTTTCAGGGGTTTCAAGAAAGTTCAGACAACGTAAAAGAGTAGTTTTACCACTGCCAGAAGATCCTATTATTGATAATACTTCGCCCTTTTCAAGAGAAAATCCAATACCGTTAAGTACCTTAGTGCTTCCAAAGCTTTTATGTATATTCCTAACTTCAAGTAATGCCATAACGATACCTCCTTAACCCTTGAAATAGCTTAACTTCTTTTCAATAAACCCAAAAAGAACGGTCAGAATACCGCTAAATATCAGATAGTAAATTCCGGTGAAAAAAAGCGGCCATATCTGACCCGATATACCGTGTGAGCCTTTCATAAAGGACTGACCTGCCCAAATTATCTCCTGCAAAGCAATTATTCTTGCAAGCGATGTATCCTTAACAAGAGTGATTATTTCGTTAGACATAGGCGGCACAATGCGTTTTATCATCTGTAAAAGTGTGATCTTAAAGAATATTTGACTTTTAGAAAGACCTAAAACCTGTCCTGCTTCTTGCTGACCGTGCGGAACACCTTGTATTCCTCCACGGTAGATTTCAGAAAAATAGCAGGCATAATTGATTATAAAGGCAACTGAAGCAGCTAAAAATCTTCCGCTTTCGTCACCGCCCCAAATGGGGTTATGTAATACAAGTCCCGGAAAGTAAAAAACTATAAGAAGCTGTATCATAAGCGGCGTACCACGGACTATCCAAACAACTGTTTTTGTCAGTGCTGCAAGAGGTTTAAAACGTGACATTGAGCCGAAAGAGATAATAAGCCCCATCGGAATTGAACCCGCAAGGGTTACTAAAAATAATTTTAAAGTTTGCAAAAATCCGACATTTAAAGAGTTTAAAACTATCGGTAACTGTTCTTTAAAAGACAACAATAGAACAACATCCTTTTTCGTTAATCAGATTAACATCAAAAGCAGAGAGCGCCTTTTCGTACTCTCTGCTTTTAAAAACGTAATTATTTAATAAGTGCTTCCTGAACACCGTAAGTTTCGGCAATAGTCTGAACTGTACCGTCAGCAACCTTTTCAGCATAGAACTTATTAAACTCTGTAACAAGGTCAGAGCCTTTACGGAAACCAATGCCGTATTCCTCATCATTAAGAGCAACAGTATAGGTGAGGTTTGCATAGCCTGTACCTTCGCCTATCATAGCACCCGCCATAAGTGAATCTATAATAGCGGCATCGCTTGTTCCTCCGGCAACCTCCTGAAGTGCTGTTGCCTGATCAAGTACCTCAACATATTTAAAACCGTTTTCCTCAGCCTGAGCTTTAGCTGCTGAACCTGCTTCAACTGCAAATTTTAAATCTTTGCAAGCGTCAACTGTTTTGTATTGATCTGCCTTATCAGCAGGAACAACGATTACCTGCTGATTGTTTAAATAGGCACTTGTGCACTCCATTGCGGCGAGTACTTCATCATTTAATGTCATTCCATTCCATACCACGTCAATGGTCTTACCGTTAATCTCTGCTACTTTATAGTCCCACTCAATTATCTTGAATTGAACATCTATACCAAGATATTTAGCAAATTCTTTTGCTAAATCAGCGTCAAAGCCGATCCAATCGCCGTCTGCATTTTGATAATCCATAGGTGCAAAATCAGTAATGCCGACAACCATCGTGCCTTTTGCCTTGACATATTCCATATCTGTCTGGTCCTTCTTAGCGTCCTCTTTTTTTCCGCAAGCAGCAAAGCAAGTTACGAGCATAAGTATTGCAAGCATTACTGCAAGAAATTTTTTCATTTTCATATTTTTTCTCCTAAAAATTATTTCACTTTAATTTGCTAAAGTGCTAAGGTGTTGATATAATATCACAAATATAACCTTTTGTCAAGCAAATTCGTAAAATTTCTTATAACATTTTAATTAAAATTGAAAAAACAGTAGAATTATGTTATGATTATTTAAAGATTTTGAAAAGCGTTATAAAATCACAAGAAAGGAACGCAATGAAAAGTTTTACTGTTAACAAAAATGATGCAGGTCAGCGGCTTGATAAATTCATAACCAAATCCGTTCCCCTGCTTCCCAAAACACTTCTTTACAAATACATAAGAATTAAACGCATTAAAATAAACGGAAAACGGGCTGAAATATCAACAAAGCTTCAAGAGGGCGATGTTATTGATATGTATATCAATGATGAGTTTTTTGAAGCGGCACCTGAAAAATACGATTTTCTTAAAGCATCAAAAAACTTAAATATCGTTTACGAGGACGAAAACATCATTCTTTGTGACAAAAAAGCTGGTGTTCTTTGCCACCCTGACGATAAAGAGTTCACAGATACGCTCATAAACCGCATTAAACGCTATCTTTATGAAAAAGGTGAATTTAAGCCTGACGAAGAATCTTCTTTTGTGCCTGCCCTTGTAAACAGAATTGACAGAAACACAGGCGGAATTGTTATTGCGGCTAAAAACGCAGAAACGCTTAGAATTTTAAATCAAAAAATGAAAGACCGCGAACTGCACAAATTTTATCTTTGCATAGTTCACGGAACGCCCAAATTAAAAAGCGGTCTTTTGGAAGGCTATCTTTTAAAAGACGAAGACAAAAATATCGTTAAAATTTCTAAAAATAGGCTTGCTGATTCAAAAGAAATCCGCACAAAATATTCAGTTCTTGACAGCAAAAACGGTTTAAGCTTAATAGAGGTTGAGCTTTTAACTGGACGGACACACCAAATCCGAGCGCATTTTGCATCAATCGGTCATCCGTTATTAGGTGACGGAAAATACGGCACAAACTCGCAAAATAAGAAATACGGATATAAAAAGCAATGTCTTTACTCATACAAGCTTGTGTTTGATTTCACAAGTGATGCAGGACCTTTGGAATACCTTAACGGACAAGAGTTTGCAGTTAAAGACATTTGGTTCAAAGACGCATTTTACAATAACGAATTATAAATTTTAAAGGGTGACTTTTAAATAAGCCACCCTTTCTTTATTCTGATATCATCTTTTCAAAGTCGTCCTCCGTAATGACCGGAACGCCCAATTCATTAGCTTTTCTAAGCTTTGAGCCTGCAGCCTCGCCTGCTAAAACATAGCTTGTTTTCTTTGAAACGGAAGAAGCTGCTTTGCCGCCGAAGGATTCAATCAGCTCTTCAATTTCCTTACGGTTGTATTTCACAAGCGTGCCTGTAACGACGAAAGTAAGACTTTCAAATCTGTTATCCGTAATCTCAGTTTGACTTTCAGTGTTAACTCCGAGCATTTTAAGCTGTGAAATCACAGACTTTGTTGCCTCTAAAGAAAAATAATCAATTACGGATTCTGCCATAACATCTCCGAAGCCGTCAATGCCCATCAGCTCTTCTTTTGAAGCCTTGGAAACTGCATCAATCGTTTTAAATTTATCAGCCAAAAGCCTTGCGTTTTTAGCACCGATATGGCGAATACCAAGCCCGAAAATCAGCTTTGATAAATCATTTTGCTTTGCTCTTTCAACCGATTCCTTTAAATTATCCGCACTTTTCTTACCGAAGCCTTCAAGTGTTGAAATCGCCTCATAATCCAATCGGAAAATATCTGGAATCGAATGAATAAGCCCGGCGTTTACAAAAGAAATTATAACCGATTCTCCCATTCCGTCAATATTCATAGCATCTCTTGAGCAGAAATGAATTAAAATTCTCAAAAGCTGCGCAGGACAGTCGGGATTGTCACAACGGATTGCCGATTCGCCCTGCTCACGAAAAACAGGAGCGCCGCACGAAGGACATACTTTTGGAAATTCAAAGGGCACTGAGCCCTCAGCGTGAGAAACAACGGAAACTACTTCAGGGATTATATCCCCTGCCTTTCGGATAATTACCTTGTCACCTATTCTTATATCTTTTTCGTTGATGAAATCCTCGTTATTAAGCGTTGCACGGCTGACGGTCGTTCCTGCAAGAATGACAGGAGAGAAAATGCCCGTCGGCGTTAATACGCCCGTTCTGCCCACATTGATTTCAACATCAAGTAATGTCGTTTCCTTTTCTTCAGGCGGATATTTCCATGCAAGCGCCCATCTCGGCACCTTTGCTGTTGAGCCGAGCATTTCGCGCTGAGAAAAATCGTCAACCTTAATAACTGCACCGTCAATGTCAAAGGGCAAAGTGTATCTTATACTGCCTATGCGTTCAATTTCCTCAAAAACATCGTTAATATTATCAAATTTACTGAAAAACGGAATAGTCTTAAAGCCGAGCTCTTTAATAAATTCCAAAGATTCGTAATGACCTTTTAGCTCTTTTCCCTCAATTCTTTGAATATTGAAAACGAAAATGTCAAGATTTCGCTGTGCGGTTATTTTAGGATCTTTTTGCCTTAAGCTTCCTGCAGCGGCATTGCGCGGATTTTTAAAAATCTTTTCCCCGTCTTTTTCCTGTTCCTCGGCTATTTTGTAAAAGACTTCTCTTGGCATATATACCTCGCCTCTGACCTCAATAGACGGAATGTCAGTTTTAAGACGAAGAGGGATTGATTTAATTGTGCGAAGATTTGCTGTAATATCCTCGCCTACATTTCCGTCGCCCCGTGTTGAACCCCTTGTAAAAATTCCGTTTTCATATTCGAGAGAGACGGAAAGACCGTCAATTTTGGGTTCAACAACATAATTTGCATTTTTTACAGTGTCTGTTACCCTTCTGTTAAAATCTTCCACCTCTGAGCGTGCAAAGGCGTCCTGAAGGCTTTCCATTTTAACGGTGTGAACAACCTTTGGAAATCTTCCGTCAGCCTGCCCTCCTACTCTTTGAGTCGGAGAATCAGGAGCTATGAGTTCGGGAAAATCAGTTTCAATACTTACAAGCTCACGCATGAGCATATCATATTCATAATCAGAAATGTCATTCTCGTTTTCAACGTAATAACGGTAAATATGATGATTAAGCTCGCGTCTTAGTTCTTCGGCGCGTGCCTTTTTTATTTCAAAGTCAGACAACTTTTTCACTCCTAATAATTAAAGTAAAAAAATCTGGGTAAAATAACCGCGGTGATAAAATGAAAACAACGGGAATTTATTTTTTAGTTTTTCTTTTCGGAGCAGGCGTGTACCCAATCATTGAAATAACAACAAGAGGTTACACGCACTGGTCAATGATGCTCACAGGCGGAGCTGCATTTCTATCCTTTTATATTATTAACAAACATACGGCAAACATTTCAAAATTCATAAAATCGTTTTACGGAATGTTCTCAGTAACTGCCTTAGAGCTGACAGTCGGTTTAATTGTTAATAAATTTTTTAATATGAACGTTTGGGATTACAGCGGAATGAAATTTAACCTGTTCGGTCAAATTTCATTGGCTTTTTCTGCCTGCTGGTATATGATTTCATTTATATCTTTCTGTATTTTGGATATTGCAGACTTTATTCTGTCTGAGCTGAAATTCTCCATACAGCAACGCCGTGGCTTGGCACTTGAGCAGAAATAACATTGTCTGTCTCAATCGTTTCACCGCTCCAAAGCTCTTTGCAAATATATTTTGATGCTTTTGGAAGAGTAACGCTCGTAAGATTACAAATTTCTTCAACGGTATAAGACATATTTGCTTTGCCGAGCCCCTTATTAAAGAAGCAAAGTGCCACTTCGTTATTTGAAAGAGGCTTTACGAGAACATCAGTTAAAACATTGTTTTTCACTCTGCTGCATTGAATACCGAGCTCGTCTTGATCTATGGCAATAATGTCTCTATTAGTCAAAATTTTAAGTATTTTACTGTCTTTATCAACGGTACCGTCAGGCTTAATAAATGTGCGAATATCGTTGCCGAGAATAAGCGGAGCCGCCATCATTGCCCATAATGTAAAGTGGGATTTATTCTCTTCATAAGTTAATTTACCGTTGCCTACCTCAAGCATATCCGGGTCGTTAAAAGCACCCGGGCGGGCGTATTTATTAAGTCTTACATTGACCTCATAAATTCCTGCAATAGAAGCCCAATTCGGGAAAATGTCCGGAGTGGTTCGCCAAATATTTCCTGCACTGCCGCCCCATTTCCAAGGTCGGTTTTTGCCCCATTCGCAAATTGAAAATACAATTTTCTTTTCATCGCAGTTATTCTTTTCGGCATATTCTTTTGTAGCACGCTTTAACTCTTTACCCATTCTCTCATAAAGAATGGCTGCGCTGTCCATTTCAGAACCCACGGGATTTGTAAGAGAAATAATGTTATTACCTTCTTTTAAGGTAATAATTATCTGATGTCTGCCATCACGGGAAAACGCTTTGTTTTCGGGAATAAGAATTTCATATTTATCTGTTCCGTTTACCGTTGCAACGCAATATTTTGCATCACTGTCATACTTTTTCATTACGATAGTGAAAACATATTTTCCGTCTTTCGGAACTTCAATATTATTAAATGTTACCGTACCGATACCCGAGCAAAGACCTTTTACATAAGAATTGCCGTTATCTTCAACAACTGCCTTGGCTTCACCTGAAAGAGCGGCGTCAGATGCTTTATAAATCAAATCTTCATCAATGCCGTTTCCTGATATTACAACGCTGTCAATATAGGGTGCTGCAGACGGCAAAGCTACATTATGACAGTAATCGTATTTGAAATATTCCACTCCCCACTCTGCAAATGTATCTGCATCAATTCTTTCATTGTTAAGAGAAGCGGGCAAATCCTCACAAGTAAGAGTTCCGTTTGAAGAATATATGCCGAGTTTAAGCCCAAAGGAATTTACTTCATTAACAAGCCATTTTATTCCGTGTGGGAATGTTCCCAAGTCTCCTTGAAGCTTTCCGTTTTCATCTCTCATTGAGGATTGCCAACAGTCGTCTATATTAACATAAACATAACCTGCCTCGGCAAGACCTGATTCTTTAACGGCTTTTGCAATATCAAGAATTACATTTTCATTGATTTTATTTCTGAAACAGTTCCAGCTTGACCAACCCATAGGCGGAGTTAGGCAAGTGCCGTTATTATAAGGCGTTTCATTAACATAGTTTCTTTGCAGCTTTGAAACTGCTTTTTTAACCTCACACCTTGGGCAAATATTATTTTTCTTCAAATATGATATCCCACCTGCAGCAGTGCCGACACCTGCGGCAATACTGCTGAAAATCAGTAATCCTTTTTTCATAGCAATCACCTTTTTAAAATATTTTTTAATATAAAAAATCGGGTCAGAGTATGCATGGCATCATCTGACCCTACTTGTTTTTTCTAATGCCTATTATTCTGCAGGAGTAGCTTCCTCAGCAGGAACTTCCTCTACAACAGGGGCTTCTTCAACTGCATCAGCAACCTCAACTGCCTCAACAGGAGCTTCCTCTGCAACATCAGCAGTTTCTTCTGCAACAGCCACCTCTTCAATTACAGGAGGCGGAAGTAAAGCTTTAATGGAAAGACTTACACGTTTCTTGTCAAAGTCAATTTCCATAATCTTTGCTTTTACCGTTTCGCCTACTTTGAGCACCTCAGCGGGAGAACCGATATGCTTATAAGCAATTTGAGAAATGTGAATGAGGCCGTCAACACCCGGAATAATCTGTGCGAAAGCACCGAAAGACGTAATGCTTACAATCTTGCATTCGATTTCGGAATCAACAGGATAATCACGCTTGAGAATTTCCCACGGATTATCTTCAATCTTCTTGTAACCGAGAGAAATCTTTTTGTTCTCGGCATCAAGAGCTTTAACGTAAACCTCTACTGTGTCGCCAACCTTCAAAACCTCTGACGGATGCTTGATTCTTGTCCAAGAAAGCTCGGAAATGTGAATCATACCGTCAACGCCGCCAAGGTCAACGAATGCGCCGTATGCCGTAAGGCTTCTGACTGTTCCTGTATATGTATTTCCTTCTGCAACATTTGCCCAGAAAGCATCTGCAATCTCACGGCGTTTTGCAGCGGCAACCTCACGGATTGAGCCGACAACTCTTCTTCTGTTCTTTTCAACCTCAATAATTTTAAATTCAACGGTTGTGCCTACCAAATCCTCAAGGTTGTCATTTTTGCGTGCCTTTGCAAGAGAAGCGGGAACAAATACTCTGATTGCACCGCACTGAACGTAAACACCTTTATTTTCACCGACAATACCCGTAACCTTGCCTTCACGAACGGTATCGTCAGCTTCAAGATCTTCCCAAATAGCATTTCTGTCAGCAAGTTTCTTTGAAAGCTTCATTGTGCCTTCAGCGTCGTTGGTTGACATAATGATAAGTTTAATTTCGTCGCCGATTTTAAGATCACTCTTAGGGTCTGCCGTAGGATCATCGCTGTACTCGTCAAATGGTACGTAACCTGCGTGTTTTTTTCCGGGAATTTCAACCTGGATTTCAGTGTTAGTAAATCCTACAACTGTACCGGAAACATATTTACCGGTGGTCATTTTATCAAACGATTCATCGAGCATCTGCTGAAACTCGTCGTTCATCGGATTACCTTTTTCGTTAAATTCGGACATTGTGTTTATTACCTCCTTAATTGTACTGTCCGGTGTTGAAGCACCGGCAGTCACGCCTATTGAATTGATTCTGCTGAAGTCTATGTCCAAAAGCTCATCAGCAGTTTCAATCAAATAAGTCAGACAGTTTTGCTCACATACAGCTTTTAGCTTTGCTGTGTTTGAGCTTGTCCTGCCGCCGATTATTATCATAGCATCGTTTTTCTTTGACAAAACAAGTGCTTCTGTCTGCCTTTCTTCGGTCGCATTACATATTGTATCAAAAATCAAAGCATTTGTACAGAGCAAATTTGCAATTTCTACACATTTTTTCCACTCTTTTATGCTAAAAGTCGTTTGAGAGACAAGAATTACAGGCTCGGTTTTTAGATTTTGATGATTATTCAGCAAATTTTCAAGTTCTTGTGCCGAATTAAAGGTAAAATAATCGCCTTTTGCACGGCTGGCAATTCCAATAACCTCTGG
>JAFLUN010000018.1:19378-20738 GCA_022508785.1 Oscillospiraceae bacterium | reverse complement strand
ACTGCTCTGTCAACGCCGAAACAGAACCCTGCGGTTTTTGCTAAAGTGATTTTCACCTGCACTCCTCCCAAAGAGCTGTTATGGTATCCATTATCATTTTTGCCGCTGCCTTATTTTCTTTTGATTTGCCGTTTTCAGTAAAGCCTAAAGATGAATTTGGAATTACCTCACCTATATTGATTATTACTTTCGATCCGCCTTTTTCATTCTTCTCTTTAAAAATTGCCACGGGGACTACGTCTGCTCTCGTTGCTCTTGCAATGTATCCCACGCCTGATTTTGCGGTCTTCGGCGTACCGTCGGGTGAACGGGTACCCTCGGGGAAAATGCAAAGTACTTCGCCACGGCGCACAAGCTCTATTCCGTAATTTACTGCTTTCATATCCCCTATTCCTCTTCTTATAGGAAAAGCATTAAGATGGACAATTGCCTTTGCCATAACGGGATTTTCAAAAAGTTCCTCTTTGGCAATATAATGGAACAATCTTTTTGACGCCATTGCAATAAACATTGGGTCAAGGGCAGAAATGTGGTTAGCGGCAATAATAAAGCCGCCTTTTCTGTCAAGATTTTCCTGCCCTCTGAATTCGATATTGTATTTTGTTTTGCAAAGAAAATTACAAAGAGGGCGAATCGTATTCATCATTTTAAAGTTATGAAAGCTTGAATAATCATACTTAAACTTATCAGCCATTTGTTTTCTCCTTAATAATTGAAATCACGTCTTCTACCGATTCCTCTAAAGTATTCCCCGTTGTATTGTACACAACAGAATCCTCAGCAGGCTTCAGCGGTGCAATTTCACGGTGTGAATCCTGATAATCGCGCACTTTCAAATCAGCCAAAACATCTTCATATTTAACATCAGGGTCTTTAACAATCAATTCTTTATATCTTCTCATTGCCCGCTCTTCCGGGTCTGCCGTAAGAAAAATTTTAACCTGAGCGTGCGGTAGCACAACGGTGCCTATATCCCTGCCGTCCATTATACAATTATTTTTACTTGCAATATCTCTTTGTAAATCAAAAAGGAAAGATCGAACAGCAGGGATAGCCGATACATTAGAAGCCGCCATTGAAGCCTCGGGAGTTCTTATTTCAACGGATACGTCTTTACCGTTAAGGAATACGTGTTGAACGCCGTCAATGAATTTTAATTCAACTGTAATTTCAGGCAATACAGAAGAAACTGCATCTGCATCTTTAGTATCTAACCCTTTACTAAGCGCATAAACTCCTACTGCTCTGTAAAGAGCACCTGTATCAACATAAATATACCCAAGTTTTGCGGCAGCTCCTCTTGCCACCGTGCTTTTGCCTGCTCCGGCAGGTCCGTCAATTGCAACGTTAATCATATTTA
>JAFLUN010000018.1:6787-19278 GCA_022508785.1 Oscillospiraceae bacterium | reverse complement strand
TCCCGCAAGGTAACCGGTAGAAAACGCTATCGTCAAATTAAATCCGCCCGTATAGCCGTCAACGTCAATTACTTCGCCGACAAAATAGAGATTTTGAACTTTCTTTGACATCATAGTTTTGGGATCAATGTCTTTAACACTTACACCGCCTGAGGTGACGATTGCTTCATCCATAGGGCAAAAATCCGTGACGGTGAGGGTTAAATCCTTAAGAGTATGCAAAAGCTTTTGCCTTGCTTCTTTTGTAATATTTCCGCATTTTTCACTCCCTGCAAGACCGCTCTTTTTAAGTATTACGCCTGCAAGAGATGACGGAACAAGTGTTAAGACTGCTGATTTAACTGTTTTTGAACCGTTATCGGTCAATTCACGGATAAGACGCAATTCCAGCTTTTCTTCGGAGAGTGCAGGCTTTAAATCAATATGCAAAGCATATCTGCCGCTTTCCATATTTCTGAGATGCGCGCTTCCCGAAAGAATCATAGGTCCTGAAACGCCCACATGGGTTATCAGCATTTCTCCGAAATCGCTGTATATTATTTTCGATTTAAAGGTGTCTTCAATTTCAAGCGATACATTTTTAAGAGAAAGCCCTGCCGCGCCTTCACACCAACCCTCAAGGCATTTGAGCCCCACAAGTGACGGTCTGAGTTTTGTTATATTATGCCCTGTTTTTTCGGCAAATTTATATCCGTCGCCTGTAGACCCAGTAAGCGGATAAGATAGCCCGCCCGTTGCAATAACTACTGCATCGGCATAATAAGAATTACCGTTTTCAGTTGTAACGCCGACCGCTTGTCCGTTCTCGGTTATTATGCTTTCGACTTTAAGATTTATTATGTTAACGCCGTTTTTATCAACGTATTTTTTCAGCGCATCAACAATATCCACCGCTTTATCACTTTCAGGGAAAACACGGTTTCCCCTCTCAACCTTAACGGGCACGCCCATATCCTCAAAAAAAGCCATAATATCATAGGGCATCATTTTTGAAAAGGCGCTGTAAAGAAATTTGCCGTTTTCGGGAATATTTTCAAGCAATTCGTCAACACTTGTGCAAAGGTTTGTAACATTACATCTACCTTTGCCTGTTATCATAAGCTTTCTGCCCACACGGCTGTTCTTTTCAAAAAGAGTGACTGTATGTCCGTTTTCGGCGCATTTGCCTGCGCACATAAGCCCTGACGCGCCTGCACCGATTACAATTACTTTTTTACTCATAGTTAAATTTACGTATTCTTTTGGATACGCTCCGATTCATGTAAATTTTATAATAATTTTATTATTTTTAAGGGGAAAAATCAAGCAAATTCGCAAGAAATCATATAAAACTTATCAAATAACAACGGGACTGTCTGTCATTTCCGTTCCGCATTCACGAATTTTCGGAAGCGTTAAATTAAAAATATCCGTTGCGGTAGATTCAAGCTGGAAGATTTGTTCAGCATTCGTTCCGAGATTTGAAATATCACTTAATCTGACTGTTATCGGCAAGCTAGCTGTTTTTACGGCTTTGTGCAAAAGCTCTCTGCCTTTATCGTTAAATCCTAAAACGCGAATATACGGTAAACCGCACGCCAAATGTGAATTTTTTATGCCTAAAAAAGCACAGAGCACTATGCGGCGAATGCGTGCGTGAGTGTACCGTTTAGTCTTTGAGTTGTCAAAGACCTCGGAAAGAGTAGTTGCATTGCGTGCCGCCGCAATTATTCGGTTTTCAATGCCCTCGGAAACATCGGGAACGTCTGAAAAATCTTCTGCGGTAGCCTTGCGAAGAAACGCAAGTATTGCAATGTCAAGCTTTGCATAATCGGCAGGTGCGTTTCCGTTTTTTATAGCATTTTCTAAAATCTCAAAAGCATTATGTGGCAAATATTCTTTAAAACTTTCGCCTTTTTTCATCTTTTCACGGATAAGTGATGCCGAGGCAAAAACACCCTCTGTTTCTGTGCTGTCATGCAATACACTTTTTCTTAAAACTGCTTTCGGTTTGATTTTCGAGTGCAAAAAATTCAAGGCGGAAATATATTCGACTGCAAGAATGTCGTTAGGATTGTGCAAAATATCTGCCAAATCACCGCCATATATTTTTCTTACTGCTTTTTCACGGGCAAAGGCGTAGGTTTCACCTGTTTTCAAAATCTCAATTATTTCGCCGTTTACTTGTTCGCTTTCAATAGCATCTGCTGTTCTTTCAAGCATTTCAATATTTCCGCACTCACTGCCGAAAGCGAGAGTATCCACCACGCCGAGAGAATCAAGAAGTTTCACTCCCCCTCTTGCAAAGGTTTGAGCTCCTGCCACGGAAAATGCAACGGGAAGCTCAATAACCAAATCTGCACCGCAAAGAAGTGCTGTTTTAGCTCTAATTCGCTTATCGGCAATGGCAGGCTCTCCCCTTTGAACAAAGTTACCGCTCATTACGCAAACTACCGTATCCCCGTCTTTTTTTACGGAATCTATTAAATATTTATGCCCGTTATGAAAAGGGTTAAACTCGCAAACAATGCCGATTACACTCATTTTTTCAAATCCTCTTTAAAGAAATGTGTTTAACACTTGAAAAACAATATAATTAAGTATATAATATTACAGAAAAAAATTCAATACTTACCAAATTGGAGGATAAAATATGAAAATACTTGTTATCAATGCAGGGAGTTCATCTCTTAAATATCAGTTAATTGATATGGAAAATGAGAATTTGCTTGCAAAAGGTATCTGCGAACAAATCGGCGATGCAAACGCTACTTTCACACATAAGGTTCCTGCATCTCCCGAAAAAACAATCAAGAGTCAGCCTCGTCTTATGGCCGACCACGGTGAAGCCATTCAGTTAGTGCTTGACACGCTTGTAAGCGAAGAAAACGGCGTTATTAAGTCAATGGATGAAATCGGCGCAGTCGGTCACAGAGTTCTTCACGGCGCTGAAAAATTCTCGTCATCAGTTCTTGTAACTGATGAAATGAAAGAGGCTGTTAAAGAGTGCTTTAAATTCGGTCCTCTTCACAACCCTGCTAACCTTAAGGGTATTGAAGCCTGCGAAAAGATTATGGATGTTCCCCAGGTTGCAGTGTTTGACACGGGCTTCCACCAGTCTATGCCCGATTACGCATATATGTATGCTCTTCCCTATGAGCTCTATGAAAATGACGGCATCAGAAAATACGGCTTCCACGGCACTTCGCACAGATATGTTGCCGGAAGATGCATTGAGCTTCTCGGCGGCAAGGCTGAGGGCACAAAAATCGTTACCTGCCACCTTGGCAACGGTTCGTCAATATCCGCTGTAAAAGACGGCAAATGCTATGACACAACAATGGGTCTTACCCCTCTTGAAGGCATTATGATGGGTACTCGTTGCGGTTCTATTGACCCTGCAATTATCCCCGTTGTTATGAAATCCCACAATCTTACACCTGATGGTATGGACGAACTTATGAATAAAAAGAGCGGTATGCTCGGCATTGCAGGCACAAGCGATAACAGAACCATTGAGCAAAGGGCAAAGGAAGGCGATCCTAAGGCTAAACTTGTTGAATCAATGCTCTGCCACCAGCTCACAAAATACATCGGAGGTTTTGCCGCTGCCATGGGCGGAGTTGATGCAATTGTATTCACAGGCGGTATAGGCGAAAACAATCCGCAGTACAGAACAAGAGTTGCTGAAAACATTAAGTTCTTAGGCACAGATATTGACGAGGAAAAGAACCATGTCAGAGGCGAAGAGGTTGAGATTTCCGTTCCCGGCTCAAAGGTTAAAATGTTTGTTATCCCCACGAACGAAGAGCTTGTTATCGCAAGAGATACTTTGGAAATCGTTAACTCGCTTAAATAAACAAATATCGTTTAAACAAAAGTCCCGTAATCGCAGTGATTACGGGATATTTTTATATCTTATTTTTTAGTGTAAAGAATATGAGAAAAATGTATTCCGTCAACGGTGAAATCCGTCAACCTTTCCGCATTATAATCTTCTTTATTGAAATACGGAAAAAATGTGTCGGCATCTTCGCACTCATCATCAATTTCCGTTAAATAAAGCTTATCTGCAAATTCCAAAAACTCGCTGTAAATTTTTCCGCCGCCTATGATAAACACATTATCGTTTTTTGCCATTTCCAGCGCTTCGTCAATGCTCCCTGCCGTTTCAGCACCGTCGGCAACATAATTTTTGTTTTGCGTTATAACAATATTTCGTCTGTTGGGTAGTGCATGGGGAAGAGATTCAAAGGTTTTTCTGCCCATAACAACGGTATTACCCGTTGTAGTTTCGCGGAAAAATTTCATATCTTCCTTAAAATGCCATATTAAGTCATTATTTTTTCCAAGCTCTCGGTTTTTGCCGATAGCCGCTATCATTGAAATTGCCATAGTCGCCCTCACTGCGCTATTGGAAACGAAATTTTTCCCATATGCTTATAATCAATAAGTTTTATGTCCTTGCAATCCTTGGAATTGTCGAATTTAAAGAAATCGTCAATTTCCGGGTTAAGCCAAAGCTTAGGGGCAGGAATATCTTCATTTTCATCCTGCCGCTTGATTTGCTCCTTGATACCTTCAACCTGATTTACATAAATATGCGCGTCTTTTATGCTCCAGTCGAGCGTTCCGGGCTTAAGACCGCACACTTTTGCCAACATACAAAGCAAGGTCGCATATTGTGTTACATTGAAAGGAAGCCCTAAAGGAACGTCGCAGGAACGCTGATGAACCCAAGCATTGAGCTTTCCGTCGGTAACGTCCCATTCGCTTGACCATACGCAAGATGGCAAAACGGCAGTTTCAAGATAATCGTTCTGCCACAGCGTCATAATCATTCGTCTGTCCTCAGGGTGATTTTTGATTTTGTCAATTAAATTCTGCGTCATACTGAATTTATTGACAATATACCCGTAAGCTGTGCCGATTGTATGAGCATATTCCTTACCGAAATTTTTATGTATTTCGGTTTTAATGAGTTTACCGTTTTCATCGGGAACCATTTGAGTTGCATTCCAAATACCGTTTTCGTCAATTTCCCATTCATTCCAAATATTGACGTTTCTCTCCTGCAACCAACGGACATCGTTAGACTGAGCTTGATAAATCCAAAGCATTTCAAGCACTGCCTGGCGGATAAACAGTTGTTTTGTAGTTAAAATCGGAAATTCTTCCGATAAATCGAAATGAAAATGATGGGAAGGAATTTTAATCGTATTTATTCCCGTCCTGTTTTCAACCTCGGTCCCCTCTGACAGAATTTTTCTGCATAAATCAAGATAATCTTTGTCCCACTTTGACATAAATATACCTCACTCAAAAATATAAAACAAGTTAATCCGGCTTTTTAAATACTGCCCATGCAATGTTTGTTGCATGGTCGCCTACTCTTTCAAAATCAGTAATCGTATTAACAAAAAGCATACCTGCTTTCGTATCGCAAACATTTTTATTTAATCTATCAATATGCGATTCCTCAAAAGTCTCTTCCATATTATCAATAGACGCTTCCAAGGAATTAACCTTACTTGCGATGTCATAGGTAATTTCCTGATTTACAAAAGAATCAATAGCGGCATCAATAAGCTCAAGTGCGGTTTCGTACATACATTTAAGCTCCGAAGCCGCCTCAGGCGAAAATTCAATATTTTCGTTTACTCTTGACTGTGCCGCTTCAGCAAGGTTTTGGGCATGGTCGCCTATTCGTTCAATGTCATTTATAACATGGAAAACACGGCCAATATACTTAGCATCGTGATATGATAAATCAAGTGAATTTATTTTAACGAGAATAGGCGTTATATTGTGATTTAAGTAGTTTATTACCTCTTCATTATGCTGAATTTCATCAAAATGCTCCGTTGAATTGTTAAGCAAATCCTCAGAAGCTAAGCTAAAATTGTTCCGGGCAATCAAAGCCATACGTTGAACCTCTTTTGCAACCTGGGCAACCGCAAAGGGCGGAGTTTTAAGCATAAGAGTGTCAACATACTGCATTCTGAAATCATTCTCACCCTCTTCATCCTTATCGGGAATAATAAGGCAAGAGAGCTTAACAAGCACCTTTGCAAACGGGAACATTATAATCGTTGAAACAACATTGAACACAATATGAACCATTGAGAGCTGCATCATTGTATTGTCGCCGCAAAGCTGTTCAATCCATCTCGTATACGGAACAAATCGAGAAACTGCAATAAAGAACACCGTGCCGAAAACATTGAAAAGAATGTGCATAACAGCAGTACGCTTTGAATTTTTCTTCGTGCCTATTGCAGATATGAGCGCCGTAATACAAGTACCTATATTTTGACCGTAGATAACGAAAACGGCAAAGTTTAAAGGAATAAGTCCTTTTGATGCCAACGCCTGCAAAATACCGATACTCGCCGCAGAGCTGTGAAGCACGGCAGCGGTAACGGCGCCTATAATTATTGCAAGGAAATAATTGTTTTCAGCGCTTAAAATCCAATTTTTGAAAATTTCGGATTCGGCGAGCGGACTCATTGAAGTCTTCATTAAAGACATTCCGAGAAACAGCATACCGAAGCCTGTTAATGCAAGCCCCAAATGCTTGTGCAAATTCTTCTTTGAAAGCATTGACCAAAATGCGCCGACACCTATTGCAATAGGCGCATATTTGCCGATGTCAAGAGAAACGAGAACGCTCGTGGTAGTTGTACCAATGTTCGCTCCCATAATAACGCCGATTGCCTGGGTTAAATTCATAATACCCGTGTTAACAAAGCCCACAACCATAAGTGTTGTTGCCGTTGAGCTTTGAATGAGCGTTGTAATTACAAAACCCACAAGAACGGCAAAAAATCTGTTTCTCGTCATTCGCTCCAGCAGTGTCTTTAATTTTGCACCTGCGGCAAGCTCTAAGCCTTCGCCCAATATTTTAATGCCGTAAAGCAAAAGACCCATACCGCTTAAAAGCATTGCTATGTTTTCAAATCCCATATTCCACCTCTGACATACTGTCAGCCTTTAAATAGCGACTACTTAAGTGTTTCGTTATATTTATATTCGTTTCCTTTTACTCCTAAATGGTAGCACGAAACATTTCTTACACCGATTTTTCTCTTTTCCAACCGTGAATAGTTAATACCCTTTGTGTTCATATACGCTTTGAAAAATTCCAGACGCTTGTAAAAGTCTTTGTAATTTTTATATTTTTCTTTTGTCCACGCAACTTCTGCTAAAGCAAAAATTCTCGGGTAAATTGAAAATTCAAGAGTGCCTTTATCGGTTATCCATTCACTCCATGTTTCAAACTCAACGCCCATAACGCTTTTTTCATCGGTAATTCCGAGCTTTGATTCGTTAAAATTGTAGGTTTTCTTTAAAGGCGTATGAGCAAAAGTCATATCAAAATAGAAATGAGTTGACGGAGAAAGAAGAAACATTCTCTTCTTTGATTCCTTATTAACCCAAAGTGGATTTTTCAAGGTCCAATAATGACAGGCAATTCCGTCATTTGTAATATCTGTAACGCCGTCACTCCAAATAATGCACTTTTTACCTTTAGATTTAAGAAAATCGCTTATTCTGTTCATAAAAATTGACTGCATTTCAGGACCGGTCTGAACGCCGTTGTCTTTCATTGCCTTTTGGCAATCAGGACAGTCGTTTTTCCAAATTTTATGCCCTCGCTGCGCTTCGTCGCCGCCGATATGGAAATACTCGTACGGGAAAAGTTCAACAATTTCGGAAAGCAGATTTTCAACAAAATTATATGTACTGTCTTTGCCGGGGCAAAGAACATTTTTCATTATGCCGTTTTCAGTCACAACCTCGCACCCGTCACCTTTGCAGGACAGCTCGGGATATGATGCTATCATACAAGAGGTATGACCGGGAAGGTCGATTTCTGGAATAATGTCAATATGCAGTTTTTGAGCGTAACTAACTATATCTCTTATTTCGTCTTTCGTGTAGTAATGGAAATACCCGTTACTTTCGGTTTCGTGCTTACAAATCTTTGAAAGAGGCGGATTTTTCGCCTCTAAATGTTCAAATTTTCTCTTACTGCCTACGGAGTTTAAAAGCGGATAAACCTCGCTTTCTATTCTAAAGCCCTGGTCATCGCTCAAATGCCAATGGAATTTATTGAGCTTTAAAAGCGCCATATTATCAAGCGTTTGCTTAACAAGCTCTGCGCCGAAGAAATGACGGCTTTCATCTATCATACCGCCGCGGTATGAAAATCTCGGATAATCGTAAATATCTGCGCCGTTAAGAACCGCCACTCCGCTTTCGGTTTTGCTTTGCATAAGCATAATTTTAAGGGTAACTGCGCCGTAAAATGCGCCTGCACTACTTGAGGCGGCTATAACAACGCCGTTTTCGTCAATTTTAAGCGTGTAGCCCTCGTCAGGGATAGACGCATCCTTATTAAACTTTATTGCGCTGTTTGAAGCATCTGATTTTGTTTTTAAATATTCCGTTAAAAACTTGCCTGCATCAACAAACTCGGGAACGCAAAGAATCTGTGTGTCTCTTGTAACGGTAAATGTTGCATCAACTGTGTCGTAACGCTGAGGTTTGGGGATTATGCTGTATTTAGGAGCTTTCATTTCATTTCCTCCAATACTTTTCTGCAAAAATCAGGTAAATTTGTGATTAAAGCATCGCAACCCATTCGTGTAAGGGTAACGATTTCGTCATATTCATTTACAGTCCAGGGATTAACTGCTAACCCTGCCTCGTGAAGTAAGTCAACCTCGTCTTTAGTAATAAGAATTTTTTCGGGGTGAGCCGCATCTGCCTTTAACTCTTTGCAGTACTTTGCTATTCCGTATTTTCGTACTTCGTCGGCTAAATCGCCTGTTTCATAAAGAAAGCCCGTTTTGATTTGAGGGTCAAGCTCTTTTGAAAGTCGGATACATTCAGGGTCAAAGCAAGAAACTATTACATTTTTCTCTATTCCGAATTTATGTATCTCGTCAAGGGTGCGCTTGACGAGGTCGTTTGGTTTTTTCGGCGCTTTAATTTCAATATTTATCAAAGTCATATTTTTTACAATTTCAACAAGCTCTGCTAAGGTCGGAATCTTTGTTCCTTTAAAATCCTAACTGAAATATGCACCGAAATCATATTTTCTAAGCTCTGCAAAAGTCATACCGTCAATAAGACCTTGTCCGTTTGAAGTAGCGTCTATTGTATAATTGTGGCAAATAACGATTTCACCGTCTTTGGAAAGGTGAACATCAGTCTCAATACCGTCAGACAAAAGCTCAACTGCTTTAGAAAATGCAGGAAGCGTGTTCTGCGGTGCGTATTTATTTGCTCCTCTGTGTGCAATAATAAGCGGCATACTTAAAAAACCTTTCATAAAATCAAAATATATCAGTTAATATTCTATAAAAGTTTTTTCAAGTTGTAAATACTTATTTCAATTTTTCGGTAATTTTTTCATATATTTCTACTATTTTGAATTTAAATTTGTATTTGTCGCCGCCCTCAACAATTTCAACCTCGTCTTTTTCGAGAACATCTGACAGCTCGCATTCCTTACTTGCCGCAGGAAGACAGAGAGGCGGAAACATTACGCACCACCAATTGTGACCTTCACCCTCGCCTATTATCACCTTAACCGCCGTATAGTAGCCTGCAGGCAGTGTTACCGAATTATCATAAGTTCGTGTATTGAAATATTCGTTGTCTACCGTTATTTTAATGTCATAATTAAAGCCCTCTTGTTCAATGACTTTTAGTGCCGCTTGGCGTAAACGCTCGGTTTCGGGTAGTATTTTTTCCTTTGCCTCTTCGGCTGTAACAGAGCCGTCAAAAATTTCCTTTCCCTCGGAAAGTACTGCATCACGCACCTTTAGCTTTAACTCCTGATCTTCAGTAGAATCGGAATTTGCAATAACGTGCATACGAAGCATTTTTGTGCGAATGTTTCTGCACTCCGCCGAAAAGCTTGAAATATTCAATATGCATGCAATAAGCAATGCAACCAATAACGATGCTTCAATTTTAAGTATTCTGTTTTGATTTTTTGTTTTCATCAAAAACACTCCTTTCGCAAATACAAAAGGAGTGTTGACAGGTTTTTGTTATATCATTCAAAATCATTCGCCGAAATTCAGGTAGAAAAAAATGCGGATTTTTGATAAAATTAAAATTAAGTGAGATATTTTACTCCTAAACCGTAGTATAAAGTTGAAGGAGAAAGGACGGCGGTTGATTTGGATGACAGAGAAATAATTGCATTGTTTTTTGAACGTTCTGAAGGGGCAATTGCGGAATTGTCAGATAAATACGGACCAGTATGCTCAAAAATTGCTTTTAATATACTTAACAACGAACAAGACGCCGAAGAATGTGTTAACGATGCTTACCTCGGTGTCTGGAACAGTGTCCCACCACAAAATCCTAATCCCCTGTTAAGCTATGTTTGCCGTATCGTCCGCAATCTTGCCGTTAAGAAGTATCATACAAACACCGCAACAAAGCGAAACAGTATATATGATGTGGCGCTGACTGAGCTTGAAAACTGTTTCCCCTCCTCAACAACGGCAGACGATGAGTTTAATGCGACAGAAACAGTTCAAATCATTGATAATTTTCTTGAAACTCTCAACCAAAAAAACAGAATCATTTTCATTCGCCGTTATTGGTACTCTGATTCTATTGAAGATATAGCAAAACATTTTAATACAAGCAGTCATAACATTTCAGTGCGTCTTTCCCGTACCCGTGAAAAATTAAAAAAGCATCTGCTCAAAGAAGGTGTATCTGTATGAAAAGAGAAAAGATTTCAGAAGTTATTGAAAATATTGATCAAAAGTATATAGAAGAAGCCGCTGCTTACAGCGGTGAAACAAAGTCAGTAAAGAAACATAGATTTTCAAGATTGACGGCAATTGCGGCTTGCCTTGCGGTAATTTTTGCGACCACCTGCGGTTACTTTTTGTGGAGAACCGCTTTTCCGCCAAAAGCTATTCGTTATTATAGTGATTATCAGTCAGCCGACAATATAGCTATTAACATAGATGACCCCCGTGAATATGTCGGAGCAACAAAATATGTTTTTGTTGCAAAGGTCACAGAAACACACGATTATTACACAGAAAGATTATTTCACCGTTTCCCAAAAATTATAGACTATTTTGGCGGAGAATTCACTGAATGCCGTCTTAATGTTATTACTAATATAAAGGGAAATTTAGAGGTGGGCAAAGAGTTCTCCTATTATAAAGTTGGCGGGATAAACAAACTCCGAACTTGTACTATGTTGGAAAATGAAGATGACATTTTACCCGAAGCCGGAAAGTATTATGTTTTTTTCGGTGTTGTTCATGCTGACGGCACAATGACGGGCGGCGGTACATTTCCCCTTGAAGACGGTATAACCGAAAGCAATTTGGAAGAATCCGCAATATATCAAAAATATGTTGATGGGTTTAATAAACAAATTGTGGGATATCATTCATTTGATGCTGATTACCTTTGCACGGCAGATATAAATTACGGTGACGGAAGCTATAACGCAGAAGTTTACGCGGAATATCTTAAATGGCAAGAGGAAATTGACAGAAAATATGCCCAAGAGCAGTCAATGACTTATGAAGAATTTCACGAAAAATATTTTGATTACAAATACTACGAGGCAGTAAAAAAAGGTAATCCAAAAATCAAATAGACGATAATATTAGTCAAGTGTGAAATATTTTAAATTTAAATTCGTAATAAGGAGAAGAACCGACATGAAAAAGATAGTAATTTCTGTTTTATGTGTTATTATTACGCTTGGTGCGGTCAGCAGTTATCTTTACTGGAATGCCAATATAGCTCCAAAAAAGATAATGTATTACTCCAGCCAAGTAGGTTATAACCCATACGACCCACGTGAACAATTGGGAAATTTCCCTTATGTTTTTGTCGGTTTTGTTGAGGAAACTCACGATTATATGACGGAAAGGTGGAAAAGAGAGTTCCCGAAAATAATTAAAGAGATCGACCGCCCGATGACCGAATGCAAGGTAACGGTTATAAAAAATATTAAGGGCAATCTTATTGAAGGTATTTCATTCTCGCTCTATAAAAGCGGCGGTTTAAGTAAAAACCCCAGATACATTGCAATGGAACAAGGTGATTTGATACCTGAATCAGGAAAGTATTATATTTTCATAGGATTAGCGCATGCTGACGGAACTTTAACTGTAGGCGGTTTAAACGACGCTATTGAGCTCGAAAGCGGAATTACTGCCGACAATTTAGACAACTCTCTGTTATATCAAGAATATGTTGATGCTTTCAATAATCAAACTAAACCGCACTACACTTATTGGGAGAAAAACTGTCTTGCGGCGATTGACCGTGATTTTGGTGACGGTAGTTATAACGAAAAGGTTTACCAAGAGATTTTGAAAGAAGAGACAGAAAGAACAAATTCATAAATTAAATATTCGAAAAACACGCACTGCAAACATAGTTTGCAGTGCGTGTTTCAGTATAATATAACTATCCCCCGCAAAGTCGGTTACGGTGAATAATAA
>JAFLUN010000018.1:0-6687 GCA_022508785.1 Oscillospiraceae bacterium | reverse complement strand
CGTGTTTCAGTATAATATAACTATCCCCCGCAAAGTCGGTTACGGTGAATAATAAGAACCTGACACTTCGTGTCAGAACCTTGTTATTTATATAATTTTAAATAAACTTAATATTCTTCATATCTAAAAATATAAAGCCCCGCAAAGTCGGTTACGGTGAATAATAACCTGCGTGTAAGCAGGTGGGTGTCATCTCTGTGCTTCGTGCTCCCTTCGTCCGCAAAAATGCGGGAGGTCTGCTCCTCCGCACCGAAGTTCTGACTCCCTTGAAAAGTTTGTTGGGTTAATATTTACCGTAGTTATCGGGCTTCGCAGGGTTTTATTCAGTTCAAAATCTCTTCTTCGTCTTCACCGCTAAAAAGCTCTGCAAGACGTTCTTCAAAAATTGCGCTTATCTCTTCGTATTCATCATCGTCTTCGATTTGAACAAGATATGTTTCGCCGTCCTCTTCAGTGACTTTTAGGACTATAATTTCACCGTCATCCTCAAGCATATCCTCTGCGTTTTCAAAATAAGGCAAAAGCGCAACATAGCGTGCAGTATCGGTTTCAATTCTGTCAAGCTCTTCAAAGACGTGCTCGTTTCCGTCATCATCCATAACGGTTACTAAATCGGGATTGTACTCTTCACTCATAATTATTCTCCTAAACAACAAATTTATTTATCATAAAATATATATTCCTGACTGAAGCCACACTACTTCCTTTCCGCAGGAACGAAGATATTTATACACGGGCTCGTCAAAAATTCGAAAATCCGTTACCGAATAGTCTTTAAGACTTATTACTCTTACCTTTTGCGATTTCTCATTGCAAATATACAGCTCGTCGTTATATTTAGAAAGTGAAACAGGCTTTTGAAAGGATTCCGATTCTTTCGAGCCTATTCGCATACTGAATTTTTTATGTGAAAGCGAATAACTTACAACACAGTTTTGCTCCGGAACAACGCTCCAAATAAAGCGACCGTCGCAAACAACACCTGCAATCTCACTTTCATGGTAACGCAAATCGTTAGACCAAATCATTTTTCCGTCGTGGGAAAAAACGCCCGTCTCCCCGCTGGGATAAACAACGATTATCTGTTTTGAATCTGAAATATCAACATCGCAGGAAACATAGTCACCTAATTGCTCTGCAATTTTTTTATACTCCGAACCGTATTTATTAAGCAAATAAACACTTTTTGTCACAGGCGTTTTTTGCATTCTTTTGATATCATAACCGTAAAAATTAACACGGACTGCTCCGTTTGGGGCTTCACTCTTTTTTGTATATATAATACCATTAGAAAATGCAATTATATCAATAATATCAGTATCAACTATCTTCTGCATATTCTCACCGTAAATCCATTTTTAAATATTATACTTGTTTTTTATTCTGCGGTCAATACACTAAAAATGAATTTTTCGTTTAATGTCAGCAGTATATTTTGCCATTCGCTTTAATAAATATATAAAAAGATATAAAAATAAAAAGAAAGGACGATAGCGGAAATTTTACAAGCTCTGTTTATGTAAATGCCGTATCGAAGGATAACTTTATGAATTCAGGAAAGGTAATTTTAATTTTACTGTTTGGTGTTATGTTTATTGCACAGTCAATATTGCTGTTAAAAAACAAAAAGTTCGTTTTATGCACATTTTTAACCGCTGTTCAGGGAATATGCGCACTGTTGGCGGTAAATCTTATCGGCACTGTAATAAATATAAGAATACCGCTTAATTTTTGGTCACTGGGGTTTTCTTCTCTGTTTGGTATCACGGGAGTTATTATGCTGCTCGTTATTAACATTTTATTTTAAAAATATTTCTTATTACATAGCAAAGCCGATACGCAAGGTATCGGCTTTTATTATTCGTTATTCTCATTTTCTCCTGTTTCAGTAAATTCACTTACCGAAGAGGTTACATCGGTTTTCTTTTTAGGCTTAATAACAATATCTACAGGTTTATTTTCCTCCGTCTTTTTACGCCTTTCATTTGCAATCTGTTGCTTCTTGGATTTATGTTCCTCATCTTTAACCTTTAAGGTTTCTTCAAGCTTTGCAGCCACCTTTTTGGCGCTTGAGAATTTACCGCCGATTCTTATCATAAACGCGTCATAATCAGCAGGTGAAATTGCAACATATTTTTTAACCTTTTTAAGCTTCTTCTCTTTTTTATCAAGAGCTTCTGTGTAATAGCCGATTACGATAATTTTACTTAAAAATCCGTATTTTTTTCTATCTCTTTTCGCTACATCTGCGGGAAATTCATTGTCGATAATGAAAATATCGTTGTAATATATTTTAAGTCTTGTAAACGGCCATTGAAAAACAAATAAATATGTATCCTCAAGGGAATAATATGTATTAAATATAAGCGGTAAAAGAAATAATATGTCAATTATCAAAAGAGTGTAAGCATACCATGAAACAACGTCTTTCCAAAGAAAAGGCCTTAAAATAAACGGAATGACTATCATTAAATGGTAAACTACCAGGGCAATAAAAACATATTTATTCAATCCGCTTCTGAATTTATTATTTTTATTCATACAAAACCTCCAAAAGCAGTGTGAAAATGCAAGGAAAGGAACGATGCTTTAGCGTATGGCGAATAAAATGAACAATTTAAAAAAGTTTTTTTCAGGTATGCTCATCGGAATAGTAAATGTGACCTTAGGTGCAGGCGGCGGAATGCTCACAGTACCCCTTTACAAAAAATGCGGATTTGATCAAAAAAGCGCACAAATCAACGCAGTTGCAACAATTCTACCGATTACAGTTATCAGTTTAATTATATATCTTTTGAACGGTAATGTCAACTTGAGGGACACTTATTCCTATGTTATTTTCGGTCTTCCCGGGGCGATTCTCGGCACTTTTGTTATTAAAAAAACTTCAAATAAGCTTCTCCAATCGGCTTTTGCATTATTTATGATTTGGGCAGGCGTTAGGATGATTACAAAATGAGTATAATTAAAATTATTGTTTCTTTTCTTTCGGGACTTATAGGCTCAATGGGCTTTGGCGGCGGCGGAATACTGATTATTTATCTTGTTATTTTTGCAGACACTCCTCAAATAAAATCCCAAGGGATAAATCTCGCTTTTTTTGTCCCCTGCGCTATTATATCCACTATAATTTATACAGTTAAAAAGCAAATTAAATACAAAGAAATTTTCCCTGTAATTTTAGGCGGAATTGCAGGAGCAATTCCTGCAGGATTTATGTTAAATTTAATCAAAACGGAATATCTCTCGAAAATTTTTGCAGTTTTTTTGATATGTATGGGTATTTCCTCTCTTATTAAACTTAAAAAATCAAAATAATATTGTTTTGATTCTCCCGTTGTGATAAAATATTACTAATATTTTTAGAGGGAGAATTTGGTATGAAAAAAGGCATTAAGATATTACTTGGCGTTATTTGCGTTATTTTGTGCTTATGTGTTGCGGCAGGTATTGCGTTTTTGAAAATTGCTACACCGACCGTAACTGTCGATTTTAGTTCTCAGTCGGATATGACGGGAAGAGCCTCAGGCTTTCTTTACGGCCTTGCAGAGGAAGATATCCCGTCTAAAGAAATTGCGGAAAGCATAGGTATAAACGGGCTTGCCACTAAGCCTGTCGGCGGTCTGCAGCACCCCATAGGTGACGTAAGTAATGTAAGCGGTACTTTCTTGAATGCAGGCGGCGAAATGCTGATGGTGTACACGCAGGATATGTACGACACTTGGTATTATCAGCTTGACAGTCTTGAAGAATACAATGAAAAGGTAAAGAAAACGGTTAGCGAGTCCGAAAAAAGCGATTATGCCGACCATCTTGTATATTGCATTTACAACGAAATGGACAACGGCGTGTGGTTCGGTAATTTCTGGGAAGAGGCAAACAGATATACATTCTATGAAGCTTGGGCTTCTACATATGCTGTGGTTCGTTCCATCAATCCGGAAGCTAAAATTGCCGGCCCCGGGCACGCAGGCTTTAACGGCGACTTTATAAAAGAGTTTTTGTCTTACTGCAAAGAACATAACTGCCTGCCGGATATGGTGGTTTGGCATGAGCTTGCCGAAAGATATTCTCTTTATTTTATGGACGACCATTTCGATGAGTATTACACCATTTGCGATGAGCTTGAAATAGAACGCCTTCCCGTATGTATATCGGAATACGGTCTTATGAGAACCAACGGTATCCCCGGAGAATCAGTAAAATGGATATCAAGACTTGAAAAGCGGGATGCATACGGTTGCGTTGCATATTGGCGACTTGCCAACAATCTTTCCGATGCGGTAGCTGATGATGTAACGCCTAACTCAAACTATTGGGTGTATAAATTCTACGCCGAAATGAAAGGCAAAGAGCTTAAAGTCAATGAGTTCGACCTTATGCACAGCAATGTTGAAAATTATATAAAAGGTAAAGAGCCCCTTTCAAATTTAGGTTTTTCCGCATTAGCGTCTTTTGATGAAACCGAGAATAAGTTTTATATTCTTGCAGGCGGAACCGACCGCAAAGGAAAAGTGAAAATTGAAAATATTGACGAATCATATTTTAAAAACGGCGATAAAGTTACAATTAAAGTCACAAGCGTAGATTTTATGGGGCTTGGCGGAGCGGTATACTCCCCCGACGACTGTATGACCGTGACGAAAAAAGTAAGCGGCTCGTCAATTTCTTTTAAAATTCCGTGCGAAAGCACCTCACAAGCCTTCTTTATTGAAATTGTGCCTTATGACGGCTCGGAAGATTATACCAATAAAAATATCGGAACAAGATATGAAGCAGAGGACGCTAAGCTTTCAGGTAACGCCGTTGCTACAAACGAGACTGCGTACGCATATTCCGGTAAAGGCTTGGTAAAAGCCTTGGATAAGAGCAGTTCAGTACAGTTCCGTGTAGATGCAAAGTCAAGCGGAACATATAATTTTGAATTTATATACGGAAACGGCCCTGTGGACAATACAAGGATAAACGCCGAGGTCAAAATAACCGTTGACGGCGAACAAATCGGGACTTATAAATTCCACTCTTCAATTAAAGATGATTATATGGAGTGCATCTCTATCCCCGCGGAATTGACGAAAGGGAAACATAATATCGTACTTGAGGTTCAGAACGACTGTGTACTTTCTCTTGATCTTTTAAAGGTTACTATGATAAATGATAAAGAGAATGACGGTATTTATTTTGACGAGCTGACATCAAGAAACACGACCGATTACAATGCTTATTCGGTAATAGTCGACTGCGACGGATATTATAACCTCTCGCTTTCCGGCAATGGCACAACAAAAATAACGATTAACGGAATAGCTAACGGTGAGAACAGTTTAACAGGCAGTGATTTACCCGTATATCTTCATCGCGGATATAATAAGCTTGTATTCACAAACAATGCAACGCTCACAGGCGTTAAGAGAAACACTGCGCTTACTGATACATATACAATAGTGCCAAATGACGTTACTGTATACGGCGGCGCAACGGTAGAGCCGGACGACAACACATCAAGCGGTATGCGTATTGGCTGGATAAGTTCCGAAGCAGACAGCGGTTGTACCTTTAATGTTAATGCTCCTAAAGCGGGATATTATAATTTTACCTTTGAATACGCCAACAACGAAGAGGGCGGTTACCACGACTATAACGTGGATTTAATTGAGCACTATATAAACATTGAGGTAAACGGTGAAAAAATACCTAAAGTATTTTTCAGAAGCACATACAGCTGGGATTATTACAAAACGAAAACTGCCGTTATTTACCTTAGCGAAGGCGACAATGAAATAAGACTTTCCAACGACGGATCATACAGTTTTAACGGCAATGTAACATATGCTCCGAATATCGGATCAATAACGGTAAATAACTTTTAAATTCCAATGTAATAACAGATAATTTTTTAAACAAAAAAGGACACTTTTCGGTGTCTTTTTTTGTTATTCCTCCAAAAATATTATTTATTAAAGCATATCTATTGATAATAATAAAAATATATTATATAATTATTTTACAATGGCGAAATTTGGATTTATTTTAGTATTTGATATTCTCTATGGAGGTTTAATATATGAAAGTACAGTTTACTGAAACAGTGTTGAGAGACGCTAACCAGTCGCTTATGGCAACAAGAATGCCCTTCTCTGACTTTGAGCAGATTCTTGAAACACTAAACAAAGCAGGATACTATTCTCTTGAATGCTGGGGCGGTGCAACCTTTGATTCCTGCCTGCGTTACCTTGACGAGGACCCGTGGGAAAGGCTCAGAAAAATTAAAGCAAAATGCCCTGACACTAAGCTTCAAATGCTTCTCCGCGGTCAGAATCTTCTCGGATACAAGCATTACCCTGACGACGTTGTAAGAATGTTTGTTAAAAAGAGCATTGAAAACGGCATTGATGTTATAAGAATTTTTGATGCCCTTAACGACACAAGAAACATACAGGTTGCAGTTGATGAAACAATTAAGAACGGCGCTATTGCATCAGGCGCAATTTCCTATACGACAAGCCCCGTTCACACTCTTGAGAAATATGTTCAGCTTGTTAAGGAAATGAAAGAAATGGGCTGCACTACAATCTGCATTAAGGATATGGCAGGCGTTATGACCCCTGTTGAGGCAAAAGACCTTGTGGGTGCAATTAAAGACGCTATGCCCGAAATGCCCGTTATTCTTCATACTCACTGCACAAC
>JAFLUN010000017.1:13523-30317 GCA_022508785.1 Oscillospiraceae bacterium | reverse complement strand
TGCGCAGGTCTTATTGTTTGCATTCTTTGTGATTGCGCCGTAAAGCGGAATAGCAACTGCAATAAGGATACCCATGATAACAACAACAATCATAAGCTCAACAAGTGAAAAGCCCTTTTTGTTCATAAGTTTTCTCATAATAATAACTCCTTTTAAAATTTTTTGAGAATATGTATTTTAAGCATTTCGCCTTAATACCAACAATTAAAATTGCCGTTTTTTAGGAAAAGCCCCTAAACCTACGGGAACTTTCCGTACCTTGTAATAACATTATATTCCCATTAGTATATTTTGTCAATTACCATATTTGCACAAATGTATTTCCCATTTATTGTAAAAAGTCACAAGCATTGTCCAAGTTGTCGCAAGGACAACTCGGACAGTTTTATTACTGCACAGTGTTATTCGGCTCTCGCCGAGTGGTATTCGCTCTGCGAGTTTAGGAAGCGAATAAAATATCACTCTTTTTGAATATCCCGTCTTCGATGAGGTATTCAAAAGAATATCACTATAAAAAAACTACTACCCGAAATAGAGATGTATTTTTCTCTTCTTCGGGTAGTTTGTTATACGCTGTTACAAGCAGAAAATTCGTGTGCCAATTTCCGTTGCCCTGCTATTCGCAAGCTATAACGCCCAACACCTTTGCAACAGGTGAAATCACTGCTTTTATTACCTTGGCAGCGATAGGGCTCTCCTCGCAAACGGAAATCAACGCCGGTGACCATGAATTATAATACTTATCAATTATAAAGTCGCCTAAGGCTGTGCCCTTAAGGCAGTTATCTCTGAAATCACGCAAGGCGCCCACGGTTCTGGCTCCGTTTTGCGTTCCGTCAACAAACAGGAAGTTTGTAAGGCAGGACGCCATACTTACCGCCGATGTCAGCGAGCTTGCATCTCCCTTTGAATCTGCGGCGCGTTCGGAAACAAACCGCATCATATTAGCATCCTTTGAAATATATTCAGAGCAGTCATAGGGAACCTCTGAATACCTATTCGGATTACGGCCTGTAAGATATTTTACAAGAGAATCCGGCTGACCTATAACATCGTTCCCTGCGCTCCAGCCTGCCGGATACACGTTGCCAAGCCAAGCGGATTCAAGAACGGGATAAGAGCCTTCCATTGTCATTGAACGGCCGCTGAAATTGTAAAGAGTGAACTGGGTAATAACCTCATAATTGGAAATATCCTCAACGCCTGATTTAAAATCAATTTCAACGGTTGAGGTTAAGTACCTGTAAGCCTGATCGTCCTTTGGGAGCTTTGTGTTGCTGTCAAGAACATCGGGCGAGGTTGCCACTCTGAATGAAATATCAACTGGGACTTCGCCAAACCCCTCATTGTCAAGGAACAAAACGCTGTTTTCTGCATCAAAATCACGGACGAACAAAAACGAACCTAAATAATTACCGTCTTGATCCGTTGCAGGAGTTGAGAAAACGTATGTGTAAACGTTGTTGCTGTCCACCGATCCTTCCGCAGGCATAACGGCGCTGGGCTGGTTCCACGTAATTGTATTCGTCTCCGTATTGTAAACAACGCCTGCGTCAATAGCTTTGTCATAAAGCAAATCTGCTTTGTAGGCGTTTACTATGGAATCTCTGTTTTTTTCAAATTTTGTGCAAGCCAAATGAACCGCCGACTGAATTTCCCAACGGCGTGATGCCAAGTTGTAAACCCTTGTGAAGCTGGAAAGAAGCTGACCGGCGATTGATATAACAAAGCCGACAATCGCAATGGCAACCATCATCTCCGCCAAGGAGATACCTTTTTTGTTTTTACAGAGATACTTAAACATAATAATCACCATATAAAACAGTAAATAAAGCTTGCCTAAAGCCCTTATGCCCGCCGTATTCCGCCGAAGGAGCTTCGGCGGATATACAAGCGTTTAATTATACATCGTCACGGCAGGCAACCGAGTTAATACCGCCGACATCAGCCGATGACATCGCCTGGTATTCGCCTTTACCTGTTGTGCGGTAGAACTGCGTATTTTCGCTCCAACGGCCTGCCGCATTCTTACCGTATTGGTCATAGCCGTCGCAAGGGGCTAAGGGATCTCTTGCCCAGCAGACAACTGCTCTTTCGCCTTCATCCCACTCGCCGTCTCGGTTGCTGTCTTCATAACCCGTTGCAAACCAAATACCGTTGAGGCATTTGATCTGAACGATATTGTAGTTGGGGTTATTTGAAATCTTGACCGCTTTCCAAAGATACGTTGCGTTGTCCTCAGACTGTGTGCCTGTACCCTTAGCGTCATACCAATATCTGACATTTACCCATGAACCGCCCTGACCGTTACCGGTGTAAGCTTTAACGTCATTTGAACCGCCGTAGTAAGTTCCGGTTACGTTAGGAAGCGAGCTGTTTCCGCAATACTCAGCAGGGTCTTTACCGCTCTGATTACCGACTGCTATCCAATAGTCATTTGCATAAGCAATGTCGTTGATTGAAGAAAGTATTGAAATAAAGCCGTATCCGTTCTTCCAATATCCGTTAGCCTGTGTGGATTTGTCACAGAAATAACTGAATGCCTCATTGATCGGTCCCGAATTATATCTTGCAAATGTCTGAGCCTTATAGTTGTTTTTCGAGCCAAGGTGAGCGCCTACAGTTTCCTTGTAGTTTGTTGCCGAACCAATGGTCTTACCGGTTACGCTGAAATAGTTATTGTCAACATTTTCAATCCACTGATAAGACTGAATTTCAGCCTCAACGCTCTTATCGTTATATTTAGATGATTTAGTGGTTAAATCACTTGCATTAAGCTGAACCCACCAGGAAAGAACAGTGCCGTTGTCAGTACCCCACATGGCTTCCGGATTGTTATCCCAAGTGGTACCCCAAGCTACACAGGTAACTTTTGTATCAACCATTGGGTGGCAACGAACGTAGTTGTAGCTTCCGTTGCCATCAACATTCTGACTGTGAGTGTTACCTAAGGGCTCGCCGCCGTCTGCCGAACGGTGAACGATATGACGGTTATTTTCCCAATAATATGCACCGTACATATCACCAATGTGAGCCTGATCGCTGACAATACCGCCTAACGTATATTCGTCGCCGCCGGCATCTCTGCCCGGACCTGCCGCATTTTTGGTATTTTCGTCAAGCTTTGAGTTGAGGTAATAGAATTGATGGAAATAGTTAGATTCCTCAGCAAGCTGATATCCGGTTTTATCAATTGCCTGATATTCTCCGGTGGCGTTACCGTATGCCTCTTGCTTGCCGATGTTAGCCGTGCCCGCGCGAAGGTAAACAATACCGATAGGCATAATATTATTAACGTATCCTGCATATGTACTGCTTATCTGACTAAAGGTTATTGAACCACCCTGTGCATAACCGACGGCCAATGAAACGTTAATATCCTTTTCGCCTGCAATAGGAATTTTTGTGCTTGCAATTTTAAGAATAGTAACTGTTTCACGTCTGTTTGCATAATAATATGACCATTCTTTTGTATTTGTTTTATTGTTCGAAAGCATATACGCCTTGCTGTCAATTGACGGGTTGGAAGCAACATGAAGAGCAAACGGATGTGAATAATAAGAGCAGGTAATATCAATAACCTTACCGCCGGTAAGATATTCCTGACGTACACCCTGATTATCGTCACCGCGCGTTGAATAAACCGTACTTTCGTTAAATGCAGCATTTATTGGGTATATAAAGTCGTCACTGATAATTGAAGTATCTGTATGTGCATCAAAGAACTTGCCTGTTACGGCATAATTAACATTTGTATATGGCCAAAAATAGAGGTAGTCGTACCAATACCTGTTGAGTGACTTAGCATACCCATTATAAATCAGTTGAGCAGCTCCGAGTTTAGCGTTAACATCTGCTGAGTTTGAGAAATATGGAGTAATCCCAAACGTTCCTCTCCACAGTGAATTCTTTTCTATAGCAGAACCGTATATTTTATCTGTTCTTCTTTGCATATTAGACTGTATTGAATATTCGGTTCTGTTGTCAAATGTTTCATTGGCAACAATAGCATTAGCAAAAGTTTTACCTCCGCCGAAAAGACCGCCGTCTTTTGCAAATTCAACCGTTGCATTATTTGCGCTCTTTCTTGACCAAACGTCGTAAGCTGACGGGATATATCCGCAGTAAAGAGTGTAGGTAGATGTGGGGTAATTGGCAACAGAACCCTGAACAACTGCTCCGCCGTCTGATACGTCGTAGTTTGCGTATGATGTTGAACCTGCATAAGCCTGGTCGTTACCGATGTTGCTGCTACCCTGAAGAACTATTGCACCGACTGAAGTTAAGGTTATCGGGTAAGAAGCGGAATTTACCGACGATTTGCTGATACCCTGTATATCATAATATGAATTCTGGTCAACTTTCAGCCAGTTAAGGTCTTGCCAATTCCATTTATCGTATTCGCCCTGACCTCTAATCTTTTTTCCGCCTGCACTGCTTTTTCCGAATATAAGACTTTTAACGGTGTCAAAGCTTCCGTCGCCGAGCGAATTTATCATAAGGCCGTTTTGTGCTCCTTGACTGACACCTTCATCTAAATAATAGTATATAACTCTGCCGTCTGAAGCATAGAAATAAGCATTCTGTGAAGCGGCGCTTCCGTCAAGTGCCGTAACCGTCCACATATTTGCCGTTGATACCATAGCATTATCACTACGCGGATTTTTGTTCCATGCACTTTCAGTGCCGTGAACAAGCTGGAAGCCGTCCGTACCCTCGTTGCCGACAGTACCGCGGCGGGCAAGGAATTTATATGAAACCGACGTGCTGAATTTTTTGTCTGCATTTACATAGCTGTTACCTTCAACACGGTTCAAGTTTATATCTGTATAGTAAGTATAGTCGCCGCCCCAATAATAGTTACCCGTTGACGGATTTTGCCAGAATCTTCTGATCTGCCCGTTGTCACCGCACATTACGTAGTAACCGTACTTTTCACCGTCTGCGCCTACTGCATATTCGTCGGCATCCTCAGCGGAAACCCATGCAATGTCATTCATTGCAGACGTAAGAGGAACTCCGTCCCCCATATATCTTTCAAGAACAATCAGCCTGTCATTACCGTCTGAGTCCTTTTCAGTCTCGCCTCGTGTTACGTAATAACGGTAACCGTCCGCTGACTTCTCACCGACCATAATCATTGACGGAGCGTCAATCTGAATGGTCTTAGTGTATCCTTTATATTTAAGAGTTAACGGGGAATTACTGAAATTAACTTCGGTTCCGCCGTAAAGAACTATTTGCATAACTCTGTTCTTAACAGTCGGATCATCTGTTTCAACACGGCGCATTATGTAATCATCACCGTATTTAAGCAATACGTTTGTACCGTTTTTATTGCAGTAAAGCTGGTAAATTGAAGAGCCGGGCTCATCAACAAAGCTGAATCCTATTGCCGCAACCGTAAGATAGGCTTCTTTAAAATCGTCCGTCAAGGATTTCGGAAATACCTGGAAGGTTGAGTCGGGAGAATCCGCCATAACCGTTGCATAACCGGCTGCAATATTTTCCGGATTTGAAACGAGCAAATCACCTTGAGCCTGAACGGTATAAGATGCGTTGTCGCCTGAAAGAGTAATTGAGGCGCTGGCAACGTCAATGTCATAGCCTGCGTTTGCTGTGTCATCACCGGTTTGGAAATTGCCGAGGATTTTTTGCATGATACCGTTATTTTTGTAAACCTGCTGCGCCTTGTTTCCCGAACGCTTAATCGTATCAAAGTTTGTTACAAACAAAGGTGTGACGAAAAAAACAACGAGCATAATAATGGTCAAAGCAACAAGTGTTTCAACCAGGGATAAACCTTTTTTATTCAAAAGCTCCGTTTTTAAACGCCTTAACATTCAAAATCCTCCTTTCAAAATCAGTATGTATTTCCGTCTTTGGGGTTAAATACCGAGCCGCCCTCGGGGTCGCCCCATTTGATATTTGCAGAACCTATATTGCTTGGCTGAACTAAATCAAGAACCGAACCGTAGCCGCCGTCAACGGTAATTTGACCGTTAGAGGCATATTCAACCTGAATTTTTCTTACAAGAACCGTGTCCTTATTAAAGTACGGGGTCGGGTCACCCCCACGGAACTTATATTTCGCCTCGGAGGCGCTTTCAACGTAATCAGGGCTGTCTGCATTGTATGCATCGGGGCTTACCGTGCCCGTATAGTAAAGCTCGTTAATGGTCTTTGCTTTTTTGATAAGAGCAGAGCCGTAATTAAAGCCTTCTTTTTCGTCAATAACTGCATCAAGGAAATATTTAAGAAGGTCAATGCCTTTAGATTCTACATTGCTGCCGTCAACCGTGCCGCCCTCATTGTAACCGCCGTAGAAATACGCCATATCGCCTGCATTGAACACGCGGTAGGTTTCCGTAGCGCCGCCCTGATTGAATATTTTAACGTATACGTTACCGTTAAAATAAACCTTGTTTGCAGGAACCGTCACTCCGCCGAATTTTATACCGCCTTTGTCTATCGGAACAGGGTCAGCGCGTGTTGTAAGGTAATTTGAGCCCTCGCCCAGCATAACCGTGCCCATACGGTAACGGTTACCGATAGTCTGAATAATTGAGTTAAGGCCGGAAAGTAATCCGTCTGTTTTAACGTAATATACGCCCATAATAATGTCGCCGTCAATAACGATTTCGTCACCGTAAAGACCGACTGAGTTGTAATAGCCCTTTGTGGGAACAACGTTAATTCCGCAGTTTTGCACAAACAAATCCTCAGGAGTTGCAAAAATGTAATAGTTGTGCGCATTATCTCTTGTTTTAATAAGATTTGAATTTTCGGGCTTTGATAAAATCAGATTTCCTTCAGCCGTTTTGATGTATGTATCAACCGTTACTTTAGAGCCGTAAAATCTAATGAAAATATCTTTAATTATACTTTTTCGCAAAACCTCAAGTAAACGGAAAATGAAGAATCTTCTGTCACTTGACGGTACAATATTCGTACCGTTAATATCAATGTCTTTGCTTATCTTTAAAAACTGTGATTTTTTGTCAGCAGCGGTAACCTTGCCTGCATCAATATCACCCGATGTATAGCTTGCTGTGCTCAAAACGCCGTTTGCATCGTAAAAGCTTAAAGGCTCTACCGTTTCAGTGGTTGAAAGATATGCGCTTATGTTTTGAATAACCGTTTCCATTTTGTCAGCGTTTGTAATATTGCCGTATTCGTCAATCTCAGGCTCTGAAACGTAAGATTTTGCACGGGCGCGCAAGGCTTTAACCTTGTTGGGCGTTTTTGTTGTTACTCCGCTTTCATCAGTAACGTCAACATAATCTATTCCGTTGCCGATTTCAACCGTAAATTCACCTATGGCATTTGAGGTGGGCACGGTAGAAAACGAAAGACCCGTCCATTTACCAGAGCCGCCTTCCTTATTGGGAACAACATATATTGTGTTGGTTTTAACAATTGCGCCTTCCGTATCGGAAAAGATAATAAGGTTGCTGGCATCGCTGCCGCTCTCTGCAGCCTGAACTCCTGTAACCTGGTAAGCATAGGATGCAAATTCAATTCCTGCGCGGGCAAAATAATAAGCCTTCTTCTGGTCGTTCATATAACGGACGGTAATATATGAGTTCCACGCCAGCATATACAGCACCGTGCCCAGCATTGTCAGTATCAGCATAACGGCAAGCACCATGGGAAGCGCTGCGCCGTCTTTATTTTTAAGTGACGATTTTAAATTTTTCATTATTCCGTCATCTCCTTGCACCAACAAACAAAATACAGGTAAATATTTTAAGCAATAACACGCATAAGCTCTTCGAGGGAGGTTTTTCCTTCCATAACCTTATAAAGACCTTCGTCCTTCATTGTGTGCATACCTTGTTTTATAGCAAGCTCCTTAACCTCTGCAATAGTAGCACGGTTTAAAATGAGCTGCTTCATTTCGTCGGTAACGGTAAGAAATTCAAATACGGCTTCTCTGCCCTTGTACCCCGTATTATTACAGGTAAGGCAGCCTGTTGCACGGTAAAACTCAAATGAATCTCCCTCATAACCGTAATTATCAAATTCAGGTATAACCTTATAAATTTCACTGCGCTCCATTGTATATTTTTCTTTACATTTTGGGCAAAGCTTGCGGACAAGACGCTGTGCAAGCACGCCGACAAGTGAAGACGCAGTAAGGAACGGCTCAACGCCCATTTCATCAAGACGGGTAACAGCGCCTGCCGAATCGTTCGTATGAAGGGTTGAAAGAACCATATGTCCCGTAAGAGCGGCTTCAATAGCGATTTTTGCCGTTTCAGCGTCACGAATCTCACCCACAAGAACAATGTCCGGGTCGGAACGAAGCACTGAACGAAGAGCCGCCGCAAAGGTCATACCTGCACGGTTGTTCATCTGGCACTGGTTAACACCGGGCATACGGCGCTCAACCGGGTCTTCAAGGGTAATTGTGTTTTTATCAATAGAGCTTATTTCAGCAAGGCAGGCGTAAAGAGTTGTGGATTTACCCGAACCTGTAGGCCCTGTAACGAGAAGGAAGCCGTAAGGCATATTGATGGCACGGTAAAACCTGTCAAACTGCCTTTCGCTGAAATTCAAATCCTTAAGTGTTGCAACCTGCCCGGAATCACGCTCCAAAAGACGCATAACTATCTTTTCACCGAAAACGGTGGGCATAGTAGCAATACGAATGTCAAGTGTTCTGTCCTCATATTTTACTGTGGCACGGCCGTCCTGCGGAATACGGCGCTCGGCAATATCCATACCGCCGATAACCTTAACACGGGATACGACTGCGCCGAACATCTTAATGGGATTTTGCATAATTTCCTGCAAAACGCCGTCAATACGAAAACGCACACGCATATATTTTTCAAGTGCTTCAATGTGAATATCCGAAGCGCCTGCTTTAATTGCATTGTTTATTATCTGGTTAACAAGCTGAACTGCGGGCTTGTCGTCAATATCAAGGTTTTCAACAACCTCTTCCTCCGCAGATTCCTCATCAGAATAATCGTTGACGCCCGTATTCATATTTGCAAAGTTCTCAATAGCAGCCGCAAGCTCCATATCGGAGGCTACAACAGGGCAAATGTCGTGCCCCGTTATCATTCTCAGATTATCCCTAACAAGAATATTGTTGGGATTTTTCATTGCAACGTAAACTACTCCGTCCTCTTCATAAAGGGGCAGAACGTTTTCTCTGATTGCAATTTCAGGAGTAATTAAGTTTGCCACTGCAATATTAACGCCGATTTCATCAATGGATACAAACTTTGTTCCTGTTTTTTCAGCGAGGGTTCTTGCAATATCTTCTTCCGTACAGTACCCGAGCCTTACAAGAATTGAACCGATAAGCTGCTGTTTATTGGTTTTCTGCACTTCGAGAGCTTCCCGAAGATTGTCAACAGTAATAATTCCTTCTTTAATGAGCCTTGCGCTCAAGGTGCCGGGGATAATATTTATGTCTGACATATACTTATTCCAACTTTCATAACAGAGTTTTTGCGTTAAGTACTATTGTAACATAAAAATCTCTATTTTGTAAAGTCTACAACAGTAAAAGCGGCTGTGGCTGTTCCGTCGCCGTTGTCTGCAATTGCAAAGCTGTCTATTCTTACAATGTAATCAACAGAAAGGATTTCCTGACACATTGCTTTAATGTCGCTCTCCTTGCCTACAACGCTTACCGTACTTTCTGCCGTCTGAACCCCTGCGTATGAAGAGAGTGTTCCTGCCTGAACCTCACCCGTAAGGCTGTATTTATCAAGCATCATTTCAAGCTCAGCCTGCTTTCCGAGCCTTGTGTAAGAGCCTGCGTCGGCAATTATTTCGTCATATTTGCTGACTTGATTATTATATCTGCTTTGGTCTGCCTTAATAGCTTCAAGCTCTTTAATATGCTCAATATTAGCTGACGCCGTATTTATCGCCGTGTTGATGGACTCTTTTGCCGACACGGTAGACTGAAAAGTAAAATAAATTGCACAGCCTAAAATTACCGCAAGCACTACCATTGCAATGGCAACAAGTATGGAATCGTTTGCTTTTATTTTAGATAAATCTATTTTTAAGTTCATTTTTATCGCTTCTTTCTTTACATTTAATCAGCGTGAACCTTAAGCTATTGTACTCGGTTCAACCGTCGTGGGTTCCGTTTCCTCGGGAACGGTTGTGGATTCCGTGGTAGATTCCGTTGTTTCCGGCTTGGTGGTGGTAATAAGAGTGCCGGTCTGCTGGTCAATACTGATAATTCCGGAAAGGGAAACGATCATTCTGAAGGAATAGCTTCTATCTCCCGAGGCACTGTCAACCTCCACAAGGGGTTCATCGTTAACAACCTTAATTTCTCTTATAGCGTCCTTCAAGGTTTCATTTTCGGAAATAACCTTTTTGTAATCGTCAAGCATTGCCACGGCGGAGCTCAGGGTGTTAGCAGAGCAAAGGTTGCCTTCAATTATGCAAATCTGATTTTTCTGCCACTCCGGTGCGTAAAACGCCGTAACCTGAATGTAATCGGGAGTAATTCTCTGAACGGTATTTACCATTTCAAGAGCCGTAATATCAACCGGCTTAATGTTTTGAAAATTTGCCTCTGCAATTGCCAAAGCGTTGTAATCCTCAACATAGGGGCTCAGCTCGTCAATTCTCGCCATTATTTCAGCATTCTTTTTCTGTACGTCCTTCATCTGCCCCTTTAAAATCATCAGCCTTGCTAAAAATCCGGCATAAACTATAAGCATGCACATAAAAACAACAAGGGCAACAGTCAAAATAATATCTTTATTTTTCTTACCTATAAGCTGTTTTCTGTAGCTTTCAGGCAACAAACTAACCTTAAACATTTTTACCCCTCCAATGCCGAAATTGCAACGCCGATGCACGATGCGTAATTGTTCAGAACCTCGCTGTCCGCAGATTGAATATGCGTGCACATTTGCGGAGTTTCAACGGGAATCGGCATATTTTCCTGTAATTCTTTTAATATTTCGTCATTATACTCACTGTGCGAAATAACGTAGATTTTTTCTATCTGTTCCTGGCTTTGCATTGAGTAGTAGCTGACCGTTGAAGAGGTTTCCGATAAAATAAAGTTCTTCGCGTTTTTAATAAGCTCTTCGCGTTCATTGGGATTTTCTTCATCCTCCGCTCGCTCATTAAGCCCGAAAAGCTCTGTAATTGCATCTCTGTTTCTGTCGGGAATGGTAATTGAGCGAACCATTAAAATTTTATCACCCTTAATAACGATAAAGCTGAGAATATCGTCAGTAAAATTCACCAGGCAGTATTTTTCTTCGCTGTTTGAACCGTGAATTTCTCTGCAAAGCGCAAGAAGGGAAGAATCAATGTCGTTCACCGTGTATCTCATGGTGCTTAAATGGTTAATGTAGCCTTCAAGCATCAGACGGCGCGCGGCAACAAGCATAATGTTATACTGCGCAACGTTATCCTCATTTGTGGTTTCGTCGGCTATAACGTAGTCAACTTCCATTTCATTTATGGGAATGGGAATAAACTCCTGCGCCTGAAGCAAAACCATATTGCGAAGCTTGTCGCGATCAACCTTTGGAAATGCCGCATAACGCATCATAACGTTCTCATTGTTAATGCCGATTGCAACATTATTTGAATTAAATCCGCCTGAGCTCATAAGCTCGCTGAAAGCACTTTGAAAACGCTCGGCATCTCTGATAAAGCCTTCTTCAATTACACCTTTTTCAAGGGGAACGTAACCCATTGCAAGAATTTGATACGCATCGTTATTTTTTGTGACTTCAACCGCTCTGATCTCTTTTGTGGAAAACTCACAGCCGATCATGCTTTTAATTTTCGCCATATAAATTCACATAGCCTTTCCGGCAACAAATAGTATATTCATCACTTTTCCCTTGTTGCTGCCGGACAAGGTGTGACATAATCTCTGCCCACATAAAATTTAATCTTAACAAAAATTTAAGGGCAATTCAATCTAACGGCTGTTTCGCCGTGCTTTTTTAAGAACCGATTGACGTAGAAGCAGTAAGCATCGGAACGTAAAGGGCGATAAGCATTCCGCCGACGATAATACCGACGAAAACAAGCGCTATAGGCTCAATCATAGCTCTAAGGTTTCGCGAGGTGATTTCAACGTCCTCTTCAAAAAATTCCGCAACCTTGTCAAGCATTTCCGGAAGGGAACCCGATTCCTCGCCGATAGCCACCATACCTGTAACCATTGCAGGGAAATAGCCGCATTCCTCAAGAGCGTCTGACATACTCTTACCTTCTTCAATATCCTCAATAGCCTTAAATACGGCGTCTCTGATTTTATCGCTTCCCGAAGTAGGCCCTGCGCTCTTCATTGCGTCAACCGCCGTAACACCGCCGGCAAGAAGAGTTGCCAGGGTTCGGCAAAATCTTGCAACAACCATTTTTGTAATAAAGCCTCCAAAAAGCGGCATTGTAAGCTTTGTGTTTTCCCAAATTCTGTGTGCCAGCGAGGATTTTGAAAATGCTATAATTCCTCCGATAATTATAGCTGCAGGAATTATCCATTTAAGCGGCTCGCCTCTCATACTGTCCGACACGCTGAAAATAAATGCGGAAAGCGCGTTTAGCTCAACGCTGGTGTTCATCATTTTTTCAAAAATCGGAACCATAAACACAAGCATTATAATAAGAATAAAAACAGCCATAATTCCAACCGTTCTCGGGTAGGAATAAGCCGATTTAATATTTTTTTGAAGGTTCTTTTCCTTTTGAAGCTGGTCTGCAAGGGAGCGAAGCGCCTGTTCCATAATACCGCCCGTTTCACCTGCCGCTACCATGGCTATGAAAAGCTCTGAAAAAACCTTTGGAAATTTTGCAAATGCCTGGGACATCGGCGTACCGCCTTCAATGTCCTGCGCAACATCTTCAATAACTGCCGCAAAGCGAGGATTTTCAGTCTGCTTTGCAAGGGTTGCAAGGGCTCTTGTTACGGGAACACCTGCGGAAAGCATGGCAGCAAGCTGTTTACAAAAAACTGCAACCTCAGTTGTTGTAACCTTTTTACCGCCGCTTTTTTTCTTTTGCTTTGCCTTTTTTTCGGTCATATTCATGACCATAACTCCGGCTTCGCGGAGCTTCTCCATAGCTAATGAAGTTGAATCGGCAATAACTTCACCGTGAACAGGCTGGCCTGCCTTGTTAAGGCCGTCATATGTAAAAGCTGGCAAAGATTATTCCCCCTTTTATATCAAAAATAAGTATAAATTACAGTAAAAATCAATATCCCATAGTTGCCATAAGGCGCAAAACCTCTTTTTGGTCAACACAGTATTCCAAAACGGCTTCCTTTGAAATTTTTTGCTGCTTAAGCAAACTCAAAAGCGCCTGATCCATCGTTTGCATTCCCTGCATTGTACCCGTCTGCATTGTAGCGTAAAGCTGATGCTCTTTTTCTTCACGGATAAGGTTTTTAATAGCAGGGGTATCCACCATATACTCAACTGCGGCAACTCGGCCTCTTCCGTTTATTGTGGGGATAAGCTGCTGAGAAATAACGGCTTTAAGCGAGTTTGAAAGCTGCGAGCGAATCTGACTTTTCTGATCCGACGGGAACGAGTCAATAATACGCGAAATTGTAAGGGGCGCTGTTTGAGTGTGAAGTGTTGATAAAACCAAGTGGCCCGTTTCAGCGGCAGTAACCGCAATTTGAATACTTTCAGGGTCACGCATTTCGCCTATCATAATCGTGTCCGGGTCATGACGAAGCACCGTTTTGAGAGCATTTGCAAAACTCTTTGTGTCCGTGCCGATTTCACGCTGACGAACCGTAGATTTTTTATGAACATGAAGGAACTCAATGGGGTCCTCAACCGTAACGATATTCGTTTCGTAATTCTCGTTTATGTAGTTTATCATGGCGGCAAGGGTTGTGGATTTGCCCGAGCCCGTAGGCCCCGTAACAAGAACAAGCCCTCTCGGAAGATTGCAAAGACGCCTGACATCATTGGGCAGGCCTAATTTGTCAAGCTCTGGAATTGAGAAGGGAATTGCTCTGAAAACAGCCGCAATAGTGCCTCTTTGAATAATTACGTTTCCTCTGAAACGCGCGCATTGGGGAACCGAAACCGCCAGGTCAAGCTCCCATTCTTCTTCAAGCTGTCGGCGCTGACTGTCCGAAATAACCTGAAGCAAAAGTTGTTCAACATCCTCAGCGCCTAACCTTGGAAGGTCTGTTTGGCGGCAAAGGTCGCCGTTTATTCTGATGCAGGGCTCAATGCCGCTGACAATATGAAGGTCCGAGCCCTTCTTTTCAACGGTAAGACGAAGAAGATCTTCAAGGGTTACCGGATAGTTACTGACTTTATCTGAAAAAAGCAAAATATACAGTCCTTTATTTACAAATGTAAAATATTTTATAATTGGCTAATGGGGTACGAATTTCGTACCCCGTAGCAACGATAATTAAATGTTATCTACTGCAGCAATATAGTTCTTCATTCTTGTTGCAGCATCAGACGTTGTATAGGCGTAAATTACAGTCTTAAAGGTTCCGCCTGCCTGCAAGCCCGTTTCGGAATCAATAGCAGGCTCATCTAATACGAATGTTTCGTATCTTATATTTACACCGCCGAAAAGATCCGGATAAAGCTCTGTCATCAGCTTAACCGTATTTTCAAGGAGTGCTTTGTCATTTGCCAAATTTGAACTCGTCTTAGAGGCTATCGGGATCCACATCTTAGAACCGGTATCAACCGTATCGGCCGCAACGAGTGCGTCAAGCACCTCGTTATTCCAAGTAACGTCGTCACAGTAGCAAATAATCATACTTGTAAGCTCGGGGTGGTCGTACTGATAGAACGCTACTCCTTCTTCAATATCAAGATTTTCTATTCTTTTCATAAGCTCTGCAACGGTACAGTTCTGAGCCTCGTATGTGTGAATAGTGCTTGCAGCGGAAACAACGCCTGAATCAAAGTTTTCAATCGCCGCTTTAACAGCGTTAACGTCAGCCGTGGCGCCCATAATCCAAATTGACTTAAGCATTCTGTCGTGGCCGTAGGTTGTAACCTTTCCTGCATATTCGGTTTTTCCTATCAGCGCTTCGGCATCTTCCTTTGAAATATTAACAAGATCAAGCTTAATAATAGTGTTGCTGCCCGAAACTATCGCTGTGTTGTCTTTATCGCCTTTGTTAGACGTTGACGTGTCTGCAGTGTCAACAATAGCCTTTATTCTCATAATTTCGCTGAGCTGCTGACCGGTTGCGAAAACGAAAAGTGTTTTCGGGTGAGATGTCATTACAATACCTTTGTGCAAGCCGAGATTTTCAAGCAATCCGGAGAACTCGTCGGCAGAAATATAATTCATTTTAATGGGGGTAAAGTTTGAAACAGAAGCTGAGCTTCCCACCATAACGTTTCCTTCAACGTCAAGGATTTCACAAAGCTCGTGAAGCTTTGCCATTTCCTTCGGGTATGCGCTGATCCAAACGTTTCTGCCGCTTTCAGACTGAGAAACTACCTTCATATCGGAAAGTCCCAATGCATTCGCCTGGTCAATAAGCTCGGAATAAGTGATATACTTAAAAGTAAACTTTGAAAGAACAAGACTGTCAACAAAGGTTGAATTGAGATCTGCGGGAGACGATACGAGAATGGTGTTGCCGTCTTTAAGGTAAGAAAGTCCAACCATTCTTGTTATGTAATCAATAGCGCGAAGGGGTGTTATGTTTTCAAGGTTAATTGAGAGCGTTTCGTTTCCGCCCTTGTAAATTACGGTGTAGCCTGCATTTGCGGCAAGCGCCGAAACAAGATCCTTAACAACCGCGTCCTTTGCCTTAATTGTAACGGTGGAAGTGGTAAGCCCTGATGAGCTGTTTTTCGACGTAAGCGGAATTTTAAGAATTTGCCCCTTGTACACAGCAGAGTCTGCCGTAAGGTTGTTGTATGTCATAATATCGCTTACGGTGATTCCGTTTTTGGAAGCAATTGACTGCATTGTGTCGCCTGCCTGAACGGAATAATAACGGTATTGACCCAGCGCCGTGCCATTGCTTCCGCCGCTGTTTTCACTGCCCATAGCAGTAAGCGGTGCAAGAACACTTACCGTTAGCAGCAGTGCCAAGACAACAGACACCGTTGCCTTGATAAACCTCTTAGAACTTTTCATTTTTAGTCCCCCTGTTTTATGTAAAGTTAATCGTTCACTTAATTTAATATTTTACCGTAATTTTCTGATCGTTGCAGGAAAATACGACTTGATCCTCAGTAATGCTTTCAACCAGCCAGTCAGAGCCGGCAACGTACTGCCCTACCGAAAGATTTGGGTAATGCGCATTATCGGTAACGACCGTAGCGGTGTAATAACCCTCGCTGTTATAAATTATGGCAGTAACCTTCGGATGTGCAAGAACGGCTTCATTAAACATTTCAGTATCCGTTATTCCTTCAAGATTTTCCGATTCACGAATATCCTCCGGAAGAACCTCAACCTCTTTTGCATTTTCATCACCGGAATTTACGGGAATGTCCGGAACCTTTGCCTTGCCTGTTTTTGCAACTATAACCACGGAAACCAGAATTGAAATTACAATGAAAACGGCCGGAATAATTATTTTCATTTTTGGGTTTTTCTGAAAAAATGACGCCACGCCTCCGCTGGTTCTTGAACCGCCGCTTTTACTTTTAAGCTTAGCGATAAGGTCTTTAATATCCATATTCATAAAATATCACCTATGTTTATATTATTCAAAAAAGCACATTTTTATATCTTTTATATTTTATACTATATATAGATAAAATTCAAGACTTATACACTATATTTTCGAAAAATAGTATACAAAAATATAAAACAATTTTTGTA
>JAFLUN010000017.1:0-13423 GCA_022508785.1 Oscillospiraceae bacterium | reverse complement strand
TATGTATCGCCTGAGATCTTAAGGTTCTTTATGTCCTCAGCTTTAAGCTGTGTTGCCTTAAGTGTGTAGTTTTCGCCGTGATAAACCTTCTCTTTTGTGCCGTCATCCTTAGTTTTTTCCATTGTAGCAAGAGTTTGACCCTTCGGAACTGTTTCCTGCTTGCTGCCGTTGCCAAGGAATCCGCCTACAACTGAGTTAACGTCGTCACCCTTAGAAATACCGTTAATAAGAGCATTAAGAGCGCTTGTAAGACGGCCTACGTCAACGTCTTTAACTGAGCAATCTCTCTTCCAGTCGTAGCCAACCTTCTGAGCAACTGCTTCGCCTGTTACCTTATTGATAAGAGCTGCAACCTCAGCTTCGCTCTTTGCGCCGGTATCAGCCGCAGGAGCATCGCCCTTGTCGCCGCTGTCTGAGGGACCTGCAGGAGTGGGGTCTGCAGGATCTGCAGGATTATCCGGTGTTGCGGGGTCGCCTGAATCTGAAGAGCCCGGATCAACATAAGAATCCCCTGATGAAGAACCCTGATCATCGTATGAACCTGAGCCTGTGCCGGAGCCTTGCTCTCCTGCTGCAGGAGCTGTTTCAGGTGTATTCTTTTTACCCTGTGACACACCTGCGAATGCAATACCCAAGGTCAGTACAAGAGCTAATACGATAGCCCAGAACTTTGTCCAGTTCTGACTTTTTTTAGCTTTTTTCATTGCTTTAATTTCCTGCTGCTCAGGAGTAAGTACTTTCTTTGCCATAATGAAACCCCTTTCGGTTATTTAAAAATAATAATTTAATTAGTAAGCGAAGTTCTTATAAACCTCTTCAACTCTGCCCTGACCTGTGCCTACAACATTTGTAATAATTACCTTAAGCTTAAGGCTCTTAACAGTCATTAAGTAGTTAATAGTAAGGTTTACGAGCTTTCCGTCTGCAATTTCAGCTACGATAACGATATCGGTATACTGAACATCGGTTGACTCAACGTTAATAACGCTGATAGCGTTTTTAACGTCTGTACTTACTTCATCGTGAGTAATGAAATCGTTAGTAGCATGGTGAAGAGCATTTCCGCCGTTTTTCTGCGGATTGCTGCAGGAATTAAGCTGGAAATAATAAACATTACCCTTCTGCTCAACCTTTGCAATGTCGCCCTCTGTAAGTGTCATAGCTTTGAGAAGGAACTTGTCTTTCATTCCTTCGGGAGCAGCGCTGCTGCCCTTTGCTTTCTTAGCAGCTTTAGGACTGTCTTTACCCGTTATGTCAAGGAAATTACCAACAACCTTGTCAATAGAAGAGTTCTTGTCAACAGTTTGGATTGCGCTGTTGAGTGTGCTCGTTGCATCTTTACCGCCGTTGGTTGTAACCTTAATTTCGCCGCCGTCTGTATAATAGCACTTTCTTTCCCAGTCATAGCCTGCTTTTGCAGCTGCTGCAGTTGCCTCGTTAAGAAGCTTTACGGCATCTCCCTTTGAAAGACCTACAGATTCGTTTCCTTCTTTGTCTTTAACGGTTTCACCTTCCGCAGCTGTCGGCGCTTCGCCTGCTGAATCAGCAGTAGGTGCTTCTGTCTGATTTTCCCCTTGACCGGAAGAATCTGTGCTGCCGCCCGTTGAACCGCCGCTTACCGTACCGCTGTTTACAGTACCGCCTGTCGAACCGCCTGACGTTGTTACAACGCCGCCGACATTCTTAGTAAAGGCGATTTGAACTACTGCAAAGGTGAAAGCTATTGCTAAAAATAATGCAAATGCTTTTCTGAATGTGCTGAAGAAAAGTGTTCTTTTAGCAGTCTTTTTTTCCATAGCTGCACGAACTTCTTCAGGTGTTTTAACCTTTTTCGCCATATTTGTGGCTCCCCTTTCATTTTTAAGATAATGTGAAATTTTTTCACCTTTCACAAATACCTAACATATACACATTAAATTTACAATAAAATTAACAAAATGTCAATAAATTTTTAAAATTTCCAAAAACTTTTTATTAAATGCTTCTATCGGAAATCCCATTACGTTATAAAAACTGCCGCTTTCTACTCTTGCAAATTCACCTGCAAGTCCTTGAACTGCATAAGCGCCTGCCTTGTCCATAGGCTCTCCGCTTTTAATATATAACAGTATTTCTTCATCGGAAAGTGCGCGAAAACGCACGGCGGAACGCTCTGAAAATACGGTTTTACTCTTGTCCGTTATAATGCAAACGCCTGTAAAAACCTCGTGTTCTCTGCCTGATAACTTTCTAAGCATAAAAAAAGCGTCATTTTCGTCTTTGGGTTTGCCGAGGATTTCACCGTCAACGGAAACCACCGTGTCTGCACCTATTACAATTTCACTGCTGTGCCTTTCCACTGCCGAAGCCTTGATTTCCGCTAACATTTGCACTGCCTTTTCCGGGGAAATACCGAGAGGCAGAGTTTCGTCAGCATTCTGTATTCTTATTTCAATGTCATAGCCTGCGTTTTCCAAAATCTCTTTTCTTCTCGGAGATTTTGACGCCAATATTATTTTATTACCGTTATTCATATCTTTCCTTCGTCTAAAAGCCTTGCGATTTTAAGAATGCCAACCTGAGTTTTACCGTCGGGCAACTCGCCGTTCATTACCATTTCAACCGCTTCTGAAATATGGATTTTCTTAACCTCTAAAAATTCATCGTCATCAGGGTTTTGCTCGCCGAAGGAAAGCCCCGTTGCAAGATAAAGGTGAATAATCTCTCCGCAATACCCGGGTGACGGGTAAAGCTTCCCAAGGCTTATGATTTTGTCTGCTGTAGCTCCCGTTTCTTCTTTCAGCTCACGAACGCCCGCAGCGTATGGGTCCTCGCCCTTTTCAAGCTTTCCTGCAGGAAGCTCCGTCACAACCTCAAAATACGGATAACGGAACTGCTCAACGAAATAAAGATTTCCCTCTTCGTCCATTGGCGCTATCATAACGCCGCCGTTGTGCTCAACGACCTCTCTCACCGCCGTTTTTCCGTTGGGCATCAGCGCCTCGTCTACACGGACGTTAAATATTTTCCCCTTAAAAATGTATTCGGCCTTTAACTGCTTTTCCGTTAAATCCATTTCATTCACCGTGCTTTCTTATGCAGGTCTTGTAAAACCTGCCCTTCTCTTCAAAGTTTTTATATTCGTTGTAGCTGGGCGCGGCAGGGGACAAAATACAAATTCCGCCTTTTTCCGTGTTTTCGTAGGCTTTAATTACCGCATCTTCAATATTTTCCGCCTTAATGAGTTTCTTTACCGTACCGTTTTCACTCATCATATCAATTATTTTATGCCCTGTCGTTTTTGTGCCTATAAGCACCGAAAGACCGCTTTTCTCTAAATCACGGGCAAAGTCAGTATAATCAATTCCTCTGTCCATACCGCCAAAAATAAGAGTTTTTGCGCCCAGCGCCTTCACTGCGCACATTACGGCGCGGGGAATGGTTGCAATGCAGTCGTTGTAAAAGGTTATACCTTTATATGTGCCAACGCACTCCATTCTGTGCTCTATTCCTTCAAAATCCGCTATTGCCTTTTCCGCTCCCTGGGCGGTTGCGCCCAATTCTTTCGCCGCACTGTATGCCAGCAAAACGTCGTGCTTATTATGAATACCTATTAAATGTGGATTTTCCGCTTTAAAGGAAATTTCGTCATCTTCATTCACGGCAACTTTTTTGGATTTAATTGAATTTAAGTCTATATATTCGGAAAGCCCCTGCGTGCCGTTATACACAAAAGTACCGTTTTCGTTTTGGTGCTTTACAATATTGAGCTTTGCGCCAACATAGCCCTTCATTCCGCCCTTGTAATGCTCCAAATGCTCTTCATATATATTAGTAATAATTGCCACGTCGGGAGAAGTGCGTGTAAATTCAAGCTGATGGCTTGACATTTCGATAACGGCGATTTTACCCTCAATTTCTTCAATGTAATCGAGGACGGGGAGCCCCATATTGCCCATCAAAACTGCATCTACGCCGGATTCAACGAGCATTTTGTACGCAAGAGTTGACGTGGTGGTTTTGCCCTTTGAGCCTGTAACGCCCAGCTTTTTGCAAGGGGCATATTTCAAAAATAAGTCAAGCTGGCAGGTAACAAGAACTTTTTCGGGAATTTCAACGTCACGGAACGGTATTCCCGGGGACTTTAGCACAATGTCAAAATCGCCTAAATGGGAAAGGTAATCCTCACCGAAAATTCCCTTTGTAAATTCATCTGGAAGAGCTTGCTCTTTGCCGTCAGCTACGGTTATTTCCTTTTCGGGCAAATATTTGCGGATATAGTCAAAGCTTGATTTTCCTTCTCTGCCGAAGCCTAAAATCAGTATTTTTTTATCCTTTAAAAATTCAATTATCTTCGGCAACATAACTGTACATCTCCATCATCTGCGGTAAAAATTTATCGGGAATATTGTGCTCGGCGTTATAGCTTTTAAGCAGTGACAAATCAATTTTGCTCTTATCCGCTTTTTCGTTAAATCTTTTGAGCAATAACGGCTTTTCACCGTCTGTCTTTTTGTCAAGCAAATAAAGGGCAAGGGCGATTTCCTCAGGCGTGCCCACACATTCAAAGGGCTTTACTGACGTTATTCCTACCAGTCCGTCAAAATCTGCCGTCAAATCTTCTTCATTCAGCATATCGTTGCCGAAAATCTCAGAAAGGCACGAATACTCAATAAAGGGCGACAGCATAATAAACACGAAAAGGCATTTGGCGCATTTGCCGCACCAGATATTTTTCTTACTGCCCTTGTTACAGCTCCTGAAAACAGGTAAAAACTCCTTGCATTTTGCAAAATATTTCGCTATCTGCAATTCGTTAAAGGGGCGGAGCAGTGAAAAATAGCTTATCTCATTCATTATATTCTTTTCAACGTATTTTCTGAAATCCTCTTCAAATGCGAAGGATTTTGAATACTGGTGATTAACCTTTGAGCCTTTAATGTTTGATTCGTTTGCACTGCTTTCATTGGAAAGAACGATATTTTCCGCACCCGTAAGATAAGCGCAATAGAGGGACAAAAACGCAACGATAGCCGAAAAAGGCGTGTGCCCGTTAAGGTAGCCCTCCGCATTGAGCTTTAAAAGGTTTTTGTCAATAGTTCTGTAGGTTTTAACTATTCTGTCCTCGCCGTAACCTGCTTTGAGCACCGTTTGCGTTCTCGCCTCCTGGTCATTAACGGTAAAGAAAATATTATCGTCACGGAAACTTTTAAGCAAATCAGTCGTAACGGCAGAATCCTTTCCGCCGCCTACGGTAATTAAGTTTTTGCCCGTGCTGTTATACGGGAATGGGTGGTAATGCTTGTGGTTCTGGCGGCACACAATATCCATAAAGCTCTCTTCGTCGGCGCCGATACCGTTTATATAATGAAATTCGCCAAGACCGCCGAAATAAAGCCTTTTCCACCATTTAATATCAAAGGCGTCAAGATAACCGCAGTCAACGTAGACTTTCGGCGGACAGGCGCATTTCCAATAGGAAACCAGCTCTACCATACCGAGTGAAAAAATAATTCTCTTAGCACATTCCGAATCAAAAGGATTTACAATATTAAGATTTTCTGTGGGGATTCTGATTTCAGGGTGAAAATCAACTCCGTTTTCCATGGAAAAATCGTAGCTTATTAAAATTTCACCGCCGCGCTCTTCCAAGCTGTAATTTTTATATATAAAAGACGGATGTTTTTCCCGTAATTGTTCGTACTTCGTTTTCTCCATAATTTCCTCCGAAAAATCTGTTAGTTTTATTATACAGTCAGAAATATAAAAAATCAACAATTATAAATAGTATATTGCACAAAAACGGAATATAAATATTGTGAGATATATAAATTTAATTTGTTTGCATTATTTGTGCAATTGTGATATAATTTTCTCATAGCTTTAATATTTTTTGTTAAATTTTATTGACTATTATCTTAAAATATAAAGGGGAAAACATTATGAAACCTTATTCAGCAGGAAACATTAAAAACATTGCCGTGGTAGGTCACGGCGGAAAAGGTAAAACTACTCTTTGCGAAGCAATGCTTTACACGGCAGGCGCTACGGACAGATTCGGCAAGGTGTCTGAGGGTAACACGGTTCTTGACTTTGACCCTGAGGAGAAAAGGCGTAAGGTCTCCGTTTCTTCCGCTATGGCAACCTTTGAATGGAACAGCAGAAAGATGAATATTATTGACGCTCCCGGTCTTTTTGACTTTGAGGGCGGCGTTTCAGAGGCTATCCGTGCAGGAGGCTCGGCTCTTATCGTAACCAGTGCCGGTTCAGGGCTTGACGTCGGCGCGCAAAAGGCATTTAAAGCGGCGCAAAAACGCGGAATTGCAAAGTTCTTCGCCGTTACGAAAATAGATGGACCGGAGAGAAATTTCTATAAAACTCTTGAGGCTCTGGAAGCCGAGTACGGCGCGCCCCTTTGCCCCACGCTTATTCCTTATTATGTAGGCGGTAAAGTTGACTGCTTTGTAAACTTTATTAAGAACAAAGCGTTTAAATACGAAAACGGAAATAAAACCGAGGTTCCCATTCCGCAGGACGACATTATTCAAAAAATGCACGATTCCTTCATTGAAGCAGTTGCCATGGGCAGTGACGAGCTTATGGAAAAATTCTTTGAAGGCGAAGAGTTTACTCACGATGAAATCGTTGCAGGTCTTACGGCAGGTATTCACTCGGGTGACGTTTACCCCGTTCTCGCGTGCAGCGCATTGACCCTTTCGGCAGTTGAGCAGGTTATGGACGTTCTTTCAAAGCTTGCCCCGTCAGCTATTGACGTTGCAGGCGAAATCGGCACAGACGAGGACGGCAATGAAATCCGCGTTGAATGTGACGAAAACGGCCCCCTTGCCGCAATTTGCTTTAAGACGGTTGCCGACCCGTTCGTTGGTAAAATGTCATTCTTTAAGGTTATCAGCGGTAAAATCGCTCCCGACACGCAAGGGTACAATATCCGCACGGGTGAGAGCGAACGAATGGGCAAGATTATTTCCGTTAACGGCTCAAAGCAGACCGATATTCCCTATATCCCTGCAGGTGATATAGGCGTTGTTACAAAGCTTTCGGGCGTTAAAACGGGCGACACTCTTTCATCTGCTAAAAAGCCCGTTGCATTAAAGGGCGTAAGTTTCCCCAAACCCTGCCTTCAAATGGCGGTTAAGGTTCGCAAAAAGGGCGAAGAGGAAAAGGTTGCTCAGGGTCTTAACAGACTTATTGAAGAAGACCCCACCCTTTCATTCTATATCAATAAAGAAACGAGAGAGCAAATTCTCTCGGGTCTGGGCGAACAGCACCTTGACGTTGTTGTTACAAAGCTTAAAACAAAATTCGGCGTTGAGGTTGACCTTACCGTTCCCAAGGTTGCATACAGAGAGACTATCCGCAAAAAGGTTGAGGTTCAGGGCAGGCACAAAAAACAGTCTGGCGGCCACGGTCAGTTCGGCGACGTTTGGATCAGATTTGAGCCCTGTGACAGTGAAGATCTTATTTTTGCCGAGGAAGTATTCGGCGGTTCAGTTCCCAAGAATTTCTTCCCCGCAGTTGAAAAGGGACTTCGCGAATCAGTAGCAAGAGGCGCCGTTGCAGGCTACCCCATGGTAAATATCAAAGCTACTCTTTACGACGGCTCGTACCACCCCGTTGATTCGTCTGAAATGGCGTTTAAGACTGCCGCTTCAATAGCATTTAAGAACGCCGTTCCGCTTGCCGACCCTGCAATCTTAGAGCCCGTTGGCAAACTTCAGGCTTATATGCCTGACGACAATTTGGGCGATATTATGAGCGACATTACAAAACGCCGCGGCAGAGTTCTCGGCATGGGCGCCGCAGACGAGCCGAAAATGCAGGAATTGGTAGCAGAAGTTCCCATGGCTGAAATGGGCAATTTCTCAACGGTTCTTCGCTCCGTTACTGCAGGCAGAGGACATTTTACCTTTGAATTTGTCCGCTATGAAGAAGCTCCGAAGAATGTTGCCGATAAAGTAATTGCAGATTACCAGGCACGCTTGAAGGACGAAGAGTAAAAATTACAATACGCACAAAATTAAGGGCAGGTTTTCACACCTGCCCTTTTGTATTTTGATATCGGATTTTATATATTAGATATTCGTAGGGGACGATGCCCACATCGTCCCGTTATTTTTGTTTCGCCCCTCAAAAATATAGTCGTATTGCTTGCTTGGAGCGCTTCGCACTATTCCTTATTTTTTCACCTCAGAACTTCGCCTGTTTCTGCCACCGGCAGCAGCTCGTTCTTCGCCCCACATCGTCCCGTTATTATTTCTTTAATAAATGATGAATTTTGTGGGACGGGTTTCCACGCCCCCCGAAACGCAGAAATAATAAAAAAACTTACTCATTTGTACTCATTTTGCGCTTTAATAGTATTGCAATTATTGTAATGTGAATAATCGAGCAAATTATTGCAGTTAAATAAAAAGCAGTGTATGAATAATAAAATATATCATACATCAATATAATTACATACGCACTTGGTAGCAAAAAAGCAATGAAAGGATCAAACATGTCTGTTTCCATTAACTCCAAAAGCATTTGGTTTGAAATTAAATTGTCTTCTCTAAAAATATTTACAATATAGAGAATGCACATAATTGCCAGCAAAACGAAGTACGGTGCTAAAAAAGTATAAATGTCTTTTCGCTTTAAGGCATAATTAGAAAATGCCTTGTTTATGAAAGAATGTGAAATGAACATAAGACCGATAAAGGTAGCCAAACAAACAATGAATGTAGCTATTACTGATTCGCCTTCTGTTGCAAACCAACCTATAACGCCGCCAACAGTAAAAAAATAGGCAATTGATAAAATGATGCTACCTAAATAAAATATTAAAATTCTTTTAAGCATTATTTTACTCATCTCAATATAACGATATATTGAATTTTGCCGTTAGTCTAATATTTTTATGCCTTTAAATATTATCCCCCCTTTCATGCAGTCTTTAATATTTTTATTTGCTATGATGCTGCATTGATTTTGGGCAGGCATGGAAACCTGCCCCTACAAGATAACCGATTTCCGCTCCATCAAAGAGGGAGCGGATACCAACCACTAACAACAATCCATAAGTGGCGATGTGGGCATCGTTCTCTACTTTTAAAGAGGTTGTGGGGTGGACTGTTTTTTGGAATACTTAATGCACAAATACAGTGCAATAATTGATATCACTATTTGAGCAATAATAATTTCTCCACCGATATGCAAGAAATTAAAATAGATGTTGCCGAGCAAAACTACATATAGCGCAAAAGAAATTGATGCAATGATTTGCAATTTTTTATTTTTATTAGACTTTGTACTTGCAAATATTATCCACAACGGTAATACCAAACCGGAGCAAATAATACTTGCAATAATACATAAAAAGCCTATTCCGTCATAACCATGGATAATTCCGGGTTCTATCATTATTGCAAGCGTAAACAATGAAAGCGCAATACAAGCTATTGATATTATACATAAGATTTTTCTCATAATTATCACCTATTACACTACTCAGCAAAAGTAAGTTACTGATACGTTTGAAATTCCATAGGTGAGGGCGTGGAAGCCCTCCCCTACACGCTCAGCGAATAAATATGAATCAGCAGAAATTCTTTTCAAAACAGACCTTCGGATTTTAAATATTCCTCTTGCGTTTTGATATATTCCTCTATGGAAACGCCGTCGCACTCAACCGCTGTGACCTTACATTTTCCCATAAACACCTTTAAGGTTATATAAGTATTTTCCTCTTTAAAGGAATAATATGACGTTTCCGAGGTCATATTTTCAAGCCTGTATTCTCTCGTCCACGGGAAAGCGTTTTCGTCAAAGTCTCTGCAATAAAAATAATCCACTGCATTCAACGGCGCATAATAATCATTGCTGAATGTATACTCTCCGGTTTGTTCGTCGGGTACAATATACACCTTACCGGAATACCAATAACCCGGTTCTACGTCAAAACGGCACACGCCGTTATTAACATATACGGTAGGTCCTGCTTTAATTTTATATTCCTTGCCGAAGGCATCAAAAAAGAATGTAAACAAAGCGCTGTAAACTATCAGTCCCACAATAATTAAAAGCTGAAGCGCAAAAAAGCAAATTGCAAATATTTTTTTATTCTTCGGCATTTTCCGTCACCTCCGAAGCATCAATATTTTTATCTTGTTTGACACGGCGAGCCATTAAAGCGTTTACCGTAATGAGTACGGCGCCGAAAATCAATAATGTTATTCCGATTACAAACACATCGGGTTCAAACATAAAAAGCCAAACATTTAAGTTAATAAAAGCCGCTATTAAGCCTACGTTTACCTTTAAAAAACTTATATTTTTCACGCCGTCGGCAATTTTGCAGACCGCAAACACGCCTGCCGAAAAACGAAGAGCATTTTTTATTATAAAATATATAAACGCAAGCGTGTCCCCGAAAACAAGCGTGTCCCCGTGGGCGAGAACTTCCAAACGCACCGGGAGATAAAAAAGATAGTTTATCATCCAAAGGATAACACTCGCTCCCGAAATCAGCGTAAGCTTGCTCGCTTCCCGCCAATCTCTGTGCTTTATTACAAACAGTACAACGTATGCGCACAAAAGGATTGCAAACGGTATTGCAAAAAGCATATAAGGACTTGTATTGCCGGAAAACGGCGTATCATCTAAAAGCGCAGAACCTATTATGTCCATAAAGCACAGCACAAACAGCCCGCCAAACAGATTGAACATTTTTACGGGAGTTTGGAAAACGGAATCCGTCTTAAACGGTATTAAATCCAATGCAAATGGGAAAATAAAGGCTATCGGCGCCAACACTAAAGCCGCCTTTCTTGAAGCATAATCCATTCCGTATATATATGAATAGGGCACCAAAGCGAAAAGCTCCACCGCCAATATGTTTAAAAAAGCCGCTACGGAAAATCTTGTGTCGTATATCTTTTTTCTGTTATATACCGTGTACCCTGTGCATATCAGAATGATTACCGCCGCAGGCACAAAATAACCGTAAACGGTCATAAACACCGCCATTCCAAGACACGCCGCCAAGGGTATGACCGCATTAAACAGGAAAATCGCAGGAATACACATAAGCGCATCTATTACAAGGCAGTTTTCCGTTCCGCAATGAATATCCAGCACGGAATTTATAAGCGCTACCGTTGAAATTGCGCCGATAACTATTGCCGTGCCTGCACATTCATTCCAAGAGGTGTGACCGTGTTTTTTCTGCAGCACATATGCGGCAAAGCTCTGAGAGAGCAGGAGCGGAACCGCCGAAAGAATAACCTTTAATATTTCGGGAAAATTTTCCCAAAAATTAAAGAACATAAACACTAAGCCCACGGCGATAAAAATTGTACCCACCACCGACAGAACAATTTTTATGCCCGACAGCTTTTTTGTATTCTCTGTACTGCCGCCGGCTTTTACATATTTTTTGCCGTACAACAGCATCTCTAAATCTATTTCAAGAGCCGACGCTATTGCAGTAAGTGTTTCAAGGTCCGGCTGTGTTTTTGCGTTTTCCCAATTTGAAACAGCCTGCCGTGTTACGTTGATTTTTTGGGCAAGCTCTTCCTGGGTAAGATTTTTTTCGTTTCGCATTTTTTTGATATTTTTGTTTATATCCATAAAATACGCCCCCTTTCACTTATTATTAAACTATATTTTTCCCATTTTGTCACGCAATGATTTGTTGCAATGGGTATTTTACGGAAAAATTTTTAAACAACACAAAAAAACAGTTCTCTTTAAAGAGAACTGAAGGTCGGTTATCTTGTAGGGGAGGGCTTCCACGCCCTCCCGTAAATTACTGATATATTTGAATTTACTTCGGGCAGGCATGGAAACTGCCCCTACAAAAACAATTATCATTTCATCATATTTTTTCACAAATACTTATCACAAATCCGTCAATAAACTCTGTTTTAAACTCATATCCTTCAAGGGAAAATGTGTCCGTGCCCTTAATTATATCCTTTATTCCCTCGCCCGAAATTTTTGAATACGCTTCCTTGCGTGTCCAGATTTCAAAAAACGCTTCGGCAGATTTATTCTTTAAATAATATTCCTTTTCTTTTTCGCTGAAGGTTTTTGTAACCGTCTTTTCAAAGCTTTTGTCCGTGATTTTTTCAATGTCAATTCCCACTGGGTTACTTGACACGCACACGGCGCATTTACCGTGTGAATTTGAAATACTTATAAAGCAATTCTCTGCCACGGGCTTGCCGTTGGGGAGCCTCGAAATATTCTTCGCTCCCATTTTTATAAGGGCGTCTTCCGCTTCCCTTCGTTGTTCGCTTTTACTTTCGGTTTTGTATTCAAAAACTTTTATTTCACATTTTGTTTCTGCCATAAAATCACCTAAATGATTTTATCACGTTGTCCCCAAAACCTCAATAGGCGGCTTATTTGAACTCGTAGGTTTGTCCGATAACCTTTTCGGGGTCAATAATATTGCCTTTTTCGCGGATTTCAATGTGCAAATGAACGCCGTCTGCCTTTTCAACGGGAATTTCGCCCAAATTGCCCACCTTGTCGTTTATTTTAATTTGTGTGCCCACATCAGGCGTACTGCCGCGCCCAAGCCCACGGTATTCTGAAATTATTCCGTTGCCGTGGTCAACCGTCACAATAGTTCCCCACAAATCGTCGTCACGAACATCCGTAACCGTGCCGTCGCATATTGCTTTTACAGGGTCGCCTACCTTGCCTGCAATGTCAAGCCCCAAATGCGCGCGCCAGTCGTCAGTAGTCGTGTTTTTTACCATCTCTCCGCCCGAAAAATGCTTTGTAATGTTGTTTTCCGACGGCAATGCAAAATAACAGCTTGCGGCTTTGGTTGTTTCTGTCTCTCTGTCGTCGGGTATATTCGTAACGGGAACATTTACCTGAGGCTCTGCCTCTGTCGTTATCACCTGAGAATGTTCGCTTGTGCCGTTATTATCTGCCTTTTCAACATTTCTATTTGTCAGCCAAAAAGAACCTAACGCCGCCGCGCAAAGTACAATAGCCGCCGCAGAGTAAATCGCCCTTTTCTGTTTCTCATTATTTCTGTTTCTTTTCAAAATTATCACCTCGGAGTTATTATTGCCGAGATTTTTTTCGCTTATTCTTGAAGATTCTTTTATTAAAAAAATTTGAAAAGTTTTCGTCAACCTTTTTCAAAAGGTAATTCCCCTAACAGGGGAAATGTCTGCAGAGCAGACAAACGGGTTAGAGGTCGAGGGCAAAGCCCTCGTCGCAGTCCGAAGGCTGCGAAATCTTTTTCTCTAAAAAAGCGCAGGAGGGGAAGAAAAACAGCTCGGTGGACTGTTTTTCGATGGGGAACCCTCGCCGGAGTTCCTCATCGAAAGTTCCATAAAATCAGTAAATACAAAAGAAGATTTCCCCGTTTTTCCAAGGGAAATAATAAGAATTTTAAAAAAAATTAAATTTTTATAAA
>JAFLUN010000016.1:8364-30811 GCA_022508785.1 Oscillospiraceae bacterium | reverse complement strand
TGGCCGGGGCAGTCAACGTGAGCATAGTGACGGTTGTCAGTCTCATACTCAACGTGAGCTGTATTGATTGTAATACCACGTTCTCTCTCTTCGGGAGCCTTGTCGATCATGTCGTATGCTTCGAATTTAGCATAGCCCTTCATTGCAAGAGTTTTTGTGATAGCAGCTGTTAATGTTGTCTTACCGTGGTCAACGTGACCGATAGTACCAATATTAACATGGGGTTTGGTTCTTTCAAATTTTGCCTTTGCCATTGGAATTGTCCTCCTTTATTTTTTGGAAAATAAATACTTTAATTTAATGCCAATACATATTGTATCAACTATTTTTAAAAATTTCAAGGGTTTTGTAAGATTTTATCAGTCCTTTTTGCTTCTGTCACTGATAATCTTTTCTGCAACGTTCTTCGGAACGGGCTTGTAGCCGTCCGGTTCCATTACGTACTGACCGCGTCCCTGTGTCTGTGAACGAAGGTCTGTTGCGTAGCCGAACATTTCAGCAAGGGGAACACGAGCGTTGATCTGCTTAAGACCTGAACGGTCCTCAAATCCCTGAATCTCGCCGCGGCGAGCGATAAGGTTGCCCTGAACTGTACCGAAGTAATCATCGGGAACGATAGCAACAACCTTCATAATAGGCTCAAGAAGAATCGGGTCTGCCTTTCTTGCAGCCTCTTTGAATGCCATTGAACCGGCAATCTTAAACGCCATTTCAGAAGAGTCAACTTCGTGATATGAACCGTCGTAAAGAGTTACCTTAACGTCAACAACGGGGTAGTTAGCAAGAACACCGGAGCTTAATGCGCCCTGAATACCCTGGTCAACGGGACCGATAAACTCTTTCGGGATTGAACCGCCTGTAACAGCGTTAATAAATTCGTAACCCTTACCTGATTCATTGGGTTCAAGAATGATTTTAACGTGACCGTACTGACCTGAACCGCCTGACTGACGTTTATACTTAGTCTCGTGGTCAACCTTTGTACGGATAGTTTCTTTGTAAGCAACCTGGGGTTTACCTACGTTTGCTTCAACCTTAAATTCACGGAGAAGTCTGTCAACGATAATTTCAAGGTGAAGCTCACCCATACCTGCGATAATGGTTTGTCCCGTTTCTTCGTCTGTATAGCACTTAAAGGTGGGGTCTTCTTCAGCAAGCTTCTGAAGACCGATACCCATTTTTTCCTGACCAGCTTTGGTCTTGGGCTCAATAGCAACACGGATAACAGGATCCGGGAAATTCATTGATTCAAGAATAATCGGGTGCTTTTCATCGCAAAGAGTATCACCTGTGGTGGTATTCTTTAAACCTACGGCTGCTGCGATGTCACCTGAGTACACAACCTCAAGGTCTTCACGGTGGTTAGCGTGCATCTGCAAAATACGGCCCATTCTTTCTCTGTTATCCTTAACAGAGTTGAAAACGGTTGCGCCTGCATTAACCGTACCTGAATAAACACGGAAGAAGCAAAGCTTACCGACATACGGGTCTGTTGCAATCTTAAATGCAAGAGCTGCAAAAGGCTCTTCGTCAGAAGAATGTCTAACCTCTTCTTCGTCAGTGTCGGGGTTAACACCCTTAATTGCTTCAATGTCTGTGGGAGCCGGCATGAAATCAACGATAGCGTCGAGAAGGGGCTGAACGCCCTTGTTACGGTAAGCTGTACCGCAGCAAATCGGAACCATCTCATTAGCAAGCGTAGCCTTACGGATAACGCGCTTAATATCGTCAAGAGAAAGCTCTTCGCCCTCAAGATATTGCATCATAAGGTCTTCGTCAAGCTCTGCAACTGACTCTAAAAGATTTGTATGATACTTCTCTGCAAGCTCTTTCATGTCGTCCGGAATAGGCTCGTGTCTTACATCTTTGCCGAGGTCGTCATAGTAAATCTCAGCATCCATTGCAAGAAGGTCAACTATTCCTTTGAAATCTGACTCAGCGCCGATGGGAAGCTGAATCGGAACTGCATTGCAGTTAAAGCGTTCTTTTACCATGTCAAGAACACGGTAGAAATCTGCACCCATAATGTCCATCTTATTAACGAAAATCATTCTGGGTACTTTGTACTCGTCAGCCTGACGCCAAACAGTCTCTGACTGAGGCTCAACGCCGCCCTTTGCGCACAAAACGGTTACGGAACCGTCAAGAACACGAAGTGAACGCTGAACTTCAACAGTAAAGTCAACGTGGCCGGGAGTGTCGATAATATTGATACGATGGTCTTTCCAGAAGCAAGTTGTAGCAGCGGATGTAATGGTGATACCTCTCTCCTGCTCCTGCTCCATCCAGTCCATGGTTGCTGAGCCGTCATGTGTCTCACCTATTTTGTGATTAACACCTGTGTAAAACAAAATTCTTTCTGTAGTTGTTGTTTTACCGGCATCAATGTGAGCCATAATACCAATATTTCTTGTTTTTTCAAGAGATACTTTTCTTGGCATAATATCCTCCACTTAAATTTTGCTGAATTACCATCTGAAATGTGCGAAAGCTTTGTTTGCTTCTGCCATCTTGTGAGTATCTTCACGTTTCTTGAATGCTGAACCTGTTGAGTTAACGGCATCCATAATTTCGTTTGCAAGTCTTTCTTTCATTGTTCTCTCTGAACGCTGACGAGCATAAAGAGTGATCCAACGAAGACCGAGGGTCTGACGTCTTTCAGGGCGAACTTCCATAGGAACCTGGTAAGTTGCACCACCTACACGACGAGCTTTAACCTCAAGAACCGGCATAACGTTTTCCATTGCGGCATCGAAAACCTCTAAAGGCTCCTTGCCTGTTTTTTCAGCGATAATGTCGAAAGCATCATAAACGATTTTCTGGGCAACACCCTTTTTACCGTCGAGCATAACGCTGTTGATAAGCCTTGTTACAAGCTTAGAATTGTAAAGCGGATCTGGCAAAACATCACGTTTTGCAATCTGGCCTCTTCTTGGCACTGCGCTTCCCTCCTTCATAATAATGATATCATAGGTACTCGAGTGACAAAACCTCGTGGCACCAACGAAAAGGCATATATTATATATACACTCTCGTTGGACAAATATTCATATCTTTCAACTTGAATACTGCCTTTCAAGAAGATTCTGTCTGTTACTTTGGTTAAACCTATTATTTTTTAGCTGCCTTAGGACGCTTTGCACCGTACTTTGAACGTGCCTGCATTCTTCCGTTAACACCCTGAGTATCAAGTGTACCGCGGATAATGTGGTAACGCACACCGGGAAGGTCCTTAACACGGCCGCCACGGATAAGAACAACTGAGTGTTCCTGAAGATTGTGACCTACGCCCGGAATATAAGCTGAAACTTCGATTCCGTTTGTAAGACGTACTCTGGCGAGTTTACGAAGAGCTGAGTTCGGCTTCTTCGGTGTGTCTGTTTTAACAACAGTGCAAACGCCTCTCTTTTGCGGAGAATTGTTATTTGTCATAACATTCTTCTTGGAGTTAAGGCCTTTACCGAGAGCAGGAGCTTTTGACTTCTTCTCAACCGTCTGTCTTCCGTTACGAACGAGCTGGTTAAAGGTTGGCAATATATTCACCCCCATATTAAAATTTGTAATGGACATATGTCCACATGCTTGAATAGTTTACCACTAATGCACAATTATTGTCAAGTATTTTTTTACAAATCGACAAAAAACTTGGGACTGAAAACCAGCCCCAAGTAAAATTTGTGTAATATTAAGGTGTATCAGTTAGCAATTACATCAGAAATGGACTTTTCAAGCTCTACATCACTGTAGCATTTCATTCCTGTTCCTGAGGGAAGAAGCTTACCGATAATAACGTTTTCTTTAAGACCTATAAGCGGGTCAACCTTACCCTTAATAGCGGCATCGGTAAGAACTCTTGTAGTTTCCTGGAAGGATGCTGCAGAAAGGAATGAATCCGTTGCCAAAGAAGCCTTTGTAATACCGAGAAGAACGGGCGCGCAGGTTGCGGCAATAAATTCTTCGCCGTTTGCTTCTGCAAGTGCTTTTGCCTTCTCGTTTGCCTGATTAAACTCAAGCTTATCGGTGGTAGCACCGGGAAGAAGCGACGTTGTTCCTGCGTCAACTACCTTGAGCTTTCTCATCATCTGGCGAACAATAACCTCAATGTGCTTATCGTTGATGTCAACACCCTGCATACGGTATGTTCTCTGTACCTCTTTAATAAGGTAATCGTGAACTGCGTGAACACCGCTGATAGCAAGAATATCGTTGGGGTTGGGTGAGCCCTCGGTAAGAGCAGTACCCTTCTTGATATAAATGGGATTTCCGTCGTCGTCCGTTTCGGAGTTGAACTTCTTATGGAAGCCGTAAGGAATCATATACGCACGCTCTTCCAGCGTTTCGGGATTGGTTATAACGATATTTTCATTGCCCTTAATATCTCTGAACGAAAGAATACCGTCAATCTCAGAAAGAATTGCAAATGTCTTTGGCTTTCTTGCCTCAAACAATTCTTCAACACGGGGAAGACCCTGTGTAATATCCTGGCTTGATGCGATACCGCCCGTATGGAAGGTACGCATTGTAAGCTGAGTACCCGGCTCGCCTATGGACTGAGCGGCGATAATACCAACCGCTTCGCCTACTGTTACAGGCTTGCCGTTTGCAAGGTTAGCGCCGTAGCACTTAATGCATACGCCCTGCTCGGATTCGCAGGTAAGAAGTGAACGGATTTTAATCTTGCGGTCGTCTTCATTTTCTCTTGCGTTAACGATATCGGCAATTACCTTAGCCTTATCGTCAGTTATCATTTCGTCGCAAGTTGCGATTACGTTACCGTTTTCATCAACGAAATCTTCAAGAAGATAACGGCCTGTAAGACGCTCTGAAAGGGGCTCGATAAGCTCTTTGCCGTCTCTGATGTCGTAAACCTCAATACCGTCGTGGCAGTGGCAGTCTTCCTCACGGATAATAACCTCTTGAGAAACGTCAACAAGTCGTCTTGTAAGGTAACCTGAGTCAGCAGTACGAAGAGCCGTATCTGCAAGACCTTTACGGGCACCACGTGATGAAATGAAGTATTCGAGAACGTTAAGTCCCTCACGGTAGTTAGCACGAATGGGAACCTCGATCGTTTTACCTGCTGTGTTGGCAATAAGTCCGCGCATACCGGCAAGCTGACGAAGCTGAGCCTCAGAACCACGGGCACCTGAGTCAACCATCATATAAATCGGGTTGTATTTGCCGAGATTGTCTTTAAGACCGGATGCAACCTTATTTGTGCACTCTTCCCAAACCTTGATAACGGCGCGTGAACGCTCGTCATTGCTGTAAAGACCCATATTGTAGTAATCGTTGATTTCGTCAACCTTACTTTCAGCATCTTTAAGAAGGTCTGCCTTCTGAGGCGGAATTGTAGCGTCGCAAACCGCAACGGTAATACCTGATTTTGTTGAATATTTATAGCCCTGTGACTTAATTGCGTCAAGCATTTCCGCTGCAATGGCAGTACCGTGAACCTTGATGCACTTGTCAATGATTTTACCGAGAGTTTTCTTTGTTACGAGGAAATCAACCTCAAGCTTAAAGGCGTTTTCGGGATCGGTTCTGTCAATAAATCCGAGATCCTGGGGAATCGGGTTATTGAAGATGATTTTACCGAGAGTTGTTTCAACAAGCTTTGTAACAGTTTCACCGTTGATTTCTCTTGTCATACGGACTTTGATCTTAGAATGAAGTCCGATATCGCCTTCGTCATAAGCCATTGTAGCTTCGTTAACGTCACGGAATACTTTACCCTCGCCCGGTTCGCCGTCTTTATCCATTGTAAGATAATATGAACCGAGTATCATATCCTGTGTGGGAACGGCAACGGGTTTACCGTCGGAAGGCTTCAAGAGGTTGTTGGCGGCAAGCATTAAAAGTCTTGCCTCTGCCTGTGCCTCTGCCGAAAGGGGAACGTGAACAGCCATCTGGTCGCCGTCGAAGTCGGCGTTGAATGCTGTACAAACAAGGGGATGAAGCTTAATTGCTCTGCCCTCAACGAGAACCGGCTCAAATGCCTGAATACCCAGTCTGTGAAGAGTAGGCGCACGGTTAAGCATTACGGGGTGATCCTTGATAACCTTTTCAAGTGCGTCCCAAACCTCTGTCTTTGCACGCTCAACCATTTTCTTTGCGGATTTCATATTGTTTGCAATGCCGTTTTCAACAAGGTTTTTCATTACGAACGGCTTGAAAAGCTCAAGAGCCATTTCTTTGGGCAAACCGCACTGATAAATTTTAAGCTCGGGACCTACAACGATAACCGAACGGCCTGAATAGTCAACACGCTTACCGAGAAGGTTCTGACGGAAACGGCCCTGCTTACCTTTAAGCATATCGGAAAGAGATTTCAATGCACGGTTGTTAGGACCTGTAACGGGTCTGCCGCGTCTGCCGTTGTCGATAAGAGCGTCAACAGCTTCCTGAAGCATTCTCTTTTCGTTTCTTACAATAATTTCAGGTGCATTAAGCTCTAAAAGTCTTGCAAGACGGTTGTTTCTGTTGATAACACGTCTATAAAGGTCGTTAAGGTCTGACGTTGCAAATCTGCCGCCGTCAAGCTGAACCATAGGACGAATATCAGGCGGAATAACGGGAACAACGTCCAGTATCATCCATTCAGGGCGGTTGCCTGACTGCTTGAATGCTTCTGCAACCTCAAGCCTTTTAAGGATTTTAGTCTTCTTCTGACCTGTTGCCGTGTCAAGCTCTTCACGAAGCTGCTTTGAAAGCTCGTCAACGTCAATCTCCTCAAGAAGCTCCTTGATAGCCTCGGCGCCCATACCTGCTCTGAAATCGTCTTCGTATTTCTCTTTCATATCGGCATACTCTTTTTCATTGAGTATCTGATACTTTTCAAGCTCGGTATCGCCGGCATCAATAACGATATATTTTGCAAAATAGAGAACCTTTTCAAGATCTCTCGGGGAAATGTCAAGAATAAGTCCCATTCTTGAGGGAATACCCTTGAAATACCAAATATGCGAAACGGGAGTTACAAGCTCGATGTGACCCATACGCTCACGGCGAACTTCTTTTCTTGTAACCTCAACACCGCAGCGCTCGCAGATTTTGCCCTTATAGCGAATCTTTTTATATTTACCGCAATGACATTCAAGGTCCTTTTGCGGCCCGAAAATTCTTTCGCAGAAAAGACCGTCCTTTTCAGGCTTTAACGTGCGGTAATTTATAGTTTCAGGCTTTTTTACCTCACCGTATGACCATTCTCTTATCTGATCGGGAGAGGCAAGACCGATTTTAATTGCGTCAAATGTCTTATTTTCCATTAAGGTAGCCCTTCTTCCTTACTTTCTTTATAATTTTTAGAGTTTATTCAAAGTCGTCTTCTGTTACAAAGCTTTCGCTGTATGCTTCTTCGTCGGAAATATCGTCGTCTGAATCAATGTCATCGTTTAAATACGAATCGTATTCATCCTCTTGATCCGGAACGAAGCCGTTATCGAAAGTCGCGTCGTTAACTTCTTCAAACTCTGTTTCGAAGCTTGCAGGAACAAAGTCTGCATCATCATTTTCAAAGCTCTGCTTAAGGTCGATTTCATTGCCTTCACTGTCAAGAACCTGCACGTCGAGAGCAAGTGACTGAAGCTCCTTAATAAGAACTTTAAAGGATTCGGGAACACCCGGAGTGGGAATGTTATGTCCCTTAACTATTGCTTCGTAAGTCTTGCGGCGTCCTGTAAGGTCGTCAGACTTAACCGTAAGAATCTCCTGAAGAGTGTAAGCCGCACCGTAAGCTTCAAGCGCCCAAACTTCCATTTCACCGAAACGCTGACCGCCGAACTGAGCTTTACCGCCCAAGGGCTGCTGAGTAACCAGTGAGTACGGACCTATTGAACGGGCATGAATCTTATCGTCAACAAGGTGGTGAAGCTTAAGGTAATACATAACGCCGACTGTAACGGGATTGTCAAATTTAAGACCTGTTCTGCCGTCTGTAAGGATTGACTTACCGTCTTCACGGTAGCCTGCCTCTTTGAGAGCTTCACGGATATCCTCCTCATGTGCGCCGTCAAATACGGGAGTTGCAATCTTCTGACCGAGCTTTCTGTAAGCAAAGCCGAGGTGCACCTCAAGTACCTGTCCGATATTCATACGGGACGGAACGCCCAAGGGGTTAAGAACAATATCAAGCGGAGTACCGTCGTCAAGGAACGGCATATCTTCCTGCGGTAAGATGCGTGAAACAACGCCCTTGTTACCGTGACGGCCCGCCATCTTATCGCCGACAGAGAGCTTTCTCTTCTGTGCGATGTAGCAGCGAACAACCTTGTTTACGCCGGGGCTTAATTCGTCGCTGTTCTCTCTTGTGAACACCTCAACGTCAACAACGATACCGTATTCACCGTGAGGAACTCGAAGGGAAGTATCACGAACCTCTTTAGCCTTTTCGCCGAAGATAGCGCGGAGTATTCTCTCCTCAGCCGTTGCCACGTCGGTTTCTCCCTTAGGAGTTACCTTGCCGACGAGAATGTCGCCTGAATGAACCTCGGCGCCGATGCGGATAATACCGTTTTCGTCAAGGTCACGGAGTGCATCTTCACCAACGTTGGGAATGTCGCGGGTAATGTCTTCGGGGCCGAGCTTTGTATCTCTTGCCTCAATTTCATATTCTTCAATATGAACTGATGTGTAAACGTCATCTCTGACTAACTTTTCGTTGATAAGAACGGCGTCCTCATAGTTGTAGCCTTCCCAAGTCATAAAGCCGATAAGAGCATTTTTACCGAGGGAAATTTCGCCGTTTGCAGTTGCAGGGCCGTCTGCAATAACCTCATTTTCTTCAATGTCCTGTCCTATTGACACGATAGGACGCTGATTTATGCAAGTACCCTGGTTTGAACGCATAAACTTAATAAGCTCGTATTCGTCTGTTTCACCGTTTGCGGTGGTGATAACAATTCTTTGCGCGTCAACCTTTGTAACCTTACCTGCACGCTTTGCAAGAACGACTGTGCCTGAGTCAACAGCCGCTTTATATTCCATACCTGTGCCGACAATGGGTGATTCCGTTGTAAGAAGCGGAACCGCCTGACGCTGCATGTTTGAACCCATCAAAGCACGGTTTGCGTCGTCATTTTCAAGGAACGGAATCATGGCGGTAGCAACTGAAACGAGCATTCTGGGAGACACGTCCATATAATCTACTTCGTTTACGGGAATTTCGCTGAAGTTGTCACGCTCACGGATAGTTACCTTTTTATTGATGAACTTGCCGTTTTCGTCTATGGGTGAGTTTGCCTGAGCTACCTTGTAATTATCTTCAACGTCCGCAGTCATATATTCAACGGTGTCAAGAACCGTGCCCGTCTTTTTATCAATCTTGCGGTAAGGAGCCTCAATGAAGCCGTATTTGTTTATCTTAGCGAAAGATGCAAGATAAGAAATCAAACCGATGTTCGGTCCTTCGGGAGTTTCAATGGGGCACATTCTGCCGTAATGAGAATAGTGAACGTCACGAACCTCGAAACCTGCTCTGTCACGGGAAAGACCGCCGGGACCGAGAGCCGAAAGTCTTCTCTTATGAGTAAGCTCGGCTAAGGGGTTAGTCTGATCCATAAACTGAGAAAGGGGTGACGAACCGAAAAACTCTTTAATTGCAGCCATAACGGGACGAATGTTGATAAGAGCTGCGGGAGTTACTTTGTCAGGCTCCTGACCCTGAAGTGTCATACGCTCTTTAACAACACGCTCCATTCTTGCAAAACCGATTCTGAACTGGTTCTGAAGAAGCTCGCCTACCGAGCGGATACGGCGGTTGCCCAAATGGTCAATATCATCAATTACACCTACGCCCGATGCCAAACCGTTAAGGTAGTTGATTGATGCGAAAATATCGTCTATTATAATATGTTTCGGAATAAGGTCGTCAGCACGCAAAGCAAGCTCTTCTCTTAAAGCCTCTTTGTCACTGCCGCACTTATCAAGAACTTCCATAAGAACAGAGAAACGAACTTTTTCGTTGATGCCGATTTCATCAAGCTCTTCTTCTGTGAAGTCAGGAAGGTACTCTGCAAAATCAACCATTCCGTTTGAGAATACCTTAACCTCTTGACCTTCAACATCAAGAATAACCGTCTGAACGCCTTCCTGCTCCATACGGTAAGCCTTCTCTTCGGAAATAAGCTCACCTGCATCGGCAAGAATTTCGCCCGTAAGATTGCTTACAACCGGCTCTTTTGTTATAAAGCCTGCAATTCTCGGAGAAATAGCAAGTTTTTTATTGTATTTGTATCTGCCTACTCTTGAAAGGTCATAACGGTGAGCATCAAAGAACAAACCGTCAATATGAGCCTGAGCTGTTTCAAGTGCGGGGGGTTCGCCGGGACGAAGTCTCTTATAAACCTCAATAAGAGCCTGCTCGGTATTAACAGTGGTATCTTTTTCAAGAGTTGCCTTGATTCTGTCATCATAACCGAAGAAATCAAGAATTTCCGCATTGGAGCTAAGTCCTAATGCACGGATAAATGTAGTAATATAGATCTTTCTGTTTTTGTCAATTCGAACATAGAAAAGATCGTTCATATCGGTTTCGTATTCAAGCCAAGCGCCGCGGTTAGGAATAACCGTAGTCGTATAAAGCTCTTTACCGGTCTTATCGTGTGTCATACCGTAATAAACACTGGGAGAACGGACAAGCTGAGAAATAATAACACGCTCAGCGCCGTTAATTACGAATGTACCGCTGTCTGTCATAAGCGGGAAATCGCCCATATAAACTTCGTTCTCTTTTACCTCACCCGTCTCTTTGTTAAGAAGGCGTGCGGTAACACGAAGGGGCGCAGCGTAAGTTACGTCTCTTTCTTTGCATTCTTTAACTGTGTACTTCGGCTTATCGTCCATACGATAATCAACAAAGGTCAGTTCAAGATTTCCTGTGTAATCCGTAATAGCATCAATATCACGGAATACCTCTTTAAGTCCCGTTTCAAGGAACCAGCGATAAGAGTTTTTCTGAACCTCGATAAGGTTGGGCATTTGCATAACCTCATTGATTTTAGAGAAACTCATACGGGTATTTCTGCCAAGTTGGATAGGTTTGACATTTACCATAGGGCTTATCACTCTCCGTTCTTATTTTATCCTTAAAGCCGAGCCTCCCCCGGCTTGGAGATTAACTATTTTTGATTGATTTTCAAGTGTTTTTATGCTATACTCAAAACCATAAAAATTTGGGCATAAGTACACATTCCCACTTTAATAGCAGTTTAAAATTATACTACTGTCAAGTCAACTTGTCAAGAAAAATTTAATGAATATTTTATTTTTATTTTATCTATTGAAAATTTGCCGATTTCCTTTATAATATAATTGTATGGGATTAGATTATTTTTACGGAGGTTTGTTATGAATATTGACAGAAAATACGAATACGATTGGGAAAACCCGTCCGTTTTCAAAAGGAATAAAGAGGACGGTCACGTTCTCGCTTTCGCATATGAGAGCGAAGATAAGGCTTTATCCCTTGGCGAGCCCGAATGTAAGCTTTCTCTTAACGGCGAATGGAAGTTCCACTGGCAAAGAGGGCTTGAGGACTGCCCCGAAGATTTTTACAAAACGGATTTTGACGCATCTTTTTGGAGAAATATAACCGTTCCGTCCGTTTGGCAGATGGAAGATACGGGAAGCTACCCCTATTATTATGCCAGCACCTACTGCCGTGCCCTTTCACGCTCTAAAAACAAAATTCCGTCTATTGATCACTCAATGCAGGAAATCGGCATATATATCCGCTCATTCACATTGCCCGAAAGCTTTGACGGCGGCGAGCTGTTCCTTCATTTCGGCGCGGCAAAATCTGCCATTGAGGTTTACGTAAACGGTGAATACGTTGGCTATTCACAAGGCTCAATGACCCCTCACGAATTTAATGTTACACCCTTTGTAAAAATCGGTGAAAACAAAATTGCCGTTAAGGTTTACCGCTTTTCAGACGGAGCATATCTTGAAAATCAGGATATGTGGCTTCTTTGCGGCATTTACAGAGATGTTTACATTTACCGTGAAACCAAAGAGTGTATCCGTGACTTTTTCATAACAACAGACCTTGACAAAGATTATAAAGACAGCAAAACGGATTTGGAAATCCTTATTAAAAATTACGGCGATGCAAAATCCGCTCACATTAAAGCGGAAATTATAGACAATGACAACCGTATCCTTTTAGGCGAAGACGAGTTAAACCTTGCGGACAGCGAAACAAAGGTTCATTTCAGCAAACTCGTCCCCTCTCCTCACAAATGGTCGGCAGAGGACCCGTATCTTTACAAGCTTCTCATAACCCTTACCGTTGACGGAAAGAGCGTATATAAATGTATCCGTTTCGGATTTAAAAAGGTTGAGATTATCGGCGAAAAGCTCCTGTTCAACGGCAAGCAAATGATGCTTAGGGGCGTTAACCGCCATGACTTTGACCCTGACCACGGCTGGGCAGTCCCAAAGGAAAGATTTTATGAAGACTTAAAGCTTATGAAGCGTGCCAATATTAACGCTATCCGTACCTCGCATTATCCTGATGACCCGATTTTGTACGATATAGCCGATGAATACGGTTTTTACGTTATGGACGAATGCGATTTGGAAACACACGGCGTTCGCCGAAAAGGCGTTCCCGGGGATAACCCTACGTGGACAGACGCAGTTGTTGACCGAATGGAGAGAATGGTGCTTCGTGACCGTAACCACGCATCAATTTTTATGTGGTCGCTGGGTAATGAGGCAGGTGACGGCAGCAACTTTGCGGAAATGAAAAAAGCCGCATTGAAGCTTGATATGACACGCCAATTCCACTATGAAGGCGATTTTGATTTCACGAAATCAGATGTTATTTCCCGTATGTACCCCCTCCCCGATATTATGGAAAAATTGGGTAAGCGTGAGCCGATTACGATTTCTCTTTACGACAATATTGCAAATGCCCTTGCGGCAGATTCAAAGCCCATAAATAAAGAGCATTACTGCCACCCTGTTCTTCTTTGTGAATACGCCCACGCTATGGAAAATTCTCTCGGTAATTTCCAGGAATATATGGACGATTTTGAAAAGTACGACAATATGCACGGCGGATTTATTTGGGACTTTGTGGATCAGGCAATTCGCAAGGAAACGGAAAACGGCACCGAATGGCTTTACGGCACGGATTTTGAAAAATACGAGCCGGGCAGATATACCCATTTGCCCAACACCACCGCAATGACAGGCAGTAACACATATTTTTGCGCTAACGGCATTGTTGCGGCGGACAGAAAGCCTCACCCGTCATACTACGAGGTTAAAAAGGTCTATTCCGAAATAAAGGTGAAGGAAAAGGATATTTCCAAAGGCATTTTTACCCTTATAAATAAGCATCTTTTCACAGACCTTTCGGACATTGAATTTAAATGGGTCCTTGAAGCAGACGGTAAAGAAATACAGAGCGGATTTTTGGACATAAACTGCCCGCCTCAGAGTGAAACCGAATTTACCGTTCCTTATGATATGGAATCCCTTCCCACAGCGGAATGTGTTCTCATTATTTCATATTTAAACAAATGCGAACACCCGTGGTGCGAAAAGGGATATGAGCAAAGCTTCGACCAGTTTATTATAAAGCCGAAAACGGAAGAAGATGTGAAAACCCCGAGCGGTAATTTGCAATACGTTAAAAACAACGGCGGAGTTTTTGTAAACGGCGAAAAATTCTCACTTAAAATCCAGGACGGAAAAATTGTTTCCTACACCCTTTCGGGCAAAGAAATTTTACGCTCGCCCGTAACGCCCAACTATTTCCGCGCAGTTACGGACAACGACCTTTCAAACACTAACTTTGTTCCGCCCTTAATTCCCTTCCACCCGTATTTTAATTGGCAGAAAGCAACAAACTCAGCTTACGGAAAAATTACAAGCGTTGCGAAAAATTCAAGCGGTCAAATTGAAATTGACGTTGCTTGGAGCATTAAAATGTTTGAAAACACAACTACCAAAATACTTGTAAATTCCGACGGTAGCTTTACACTCACTCACACGGGCACGCCAAAGAAAATCAATCTTTTAAGATTCGGCACAATGTTCGGCATACTCCGTGAATTTGATAATGTTAAATGGTACGGCAGAGGTCCGCAGGAAACCTACTGTGACAGAAAAACAGGCGGTAAAATAACAACTCACGAAATGAGCGTTGCAGACCTTGAGCACCATTATATGCGTCCGCAGGAAAACGGCAACCGTACTGACGTTCGTTTTGTTGAATTTAAGAACGCAGACGGAAAAGGGCTTAGAATTGAATGTGCTGATGTTCCAATTTGTTTCAGCGCTCATCATTACACGCAAGACGAGCTTCAACTCGCAAAGCACATTCACGAGGTTCCCGACCGTGACGCAACATTCATTTCAATAGACCTTGACCAAATCGGTGTGGGCGGAGATATGCCGGGAGATGCTAAAGTGCGCGAGCCGTACATTATGCACCCGAACAAAGAATACACCTATACGTTTAAGGTTATTCCCCTTGTTTAAATCAAACTTTTATAAATAAAAAACCGTGAAAACTGAATAGCGACGAAAAATCCGATGAACAAACAATCTGCGTTCATCGGATTTTTAATTATTATTTATCTTATATCTTACTTAATTTTGTTTCTTCTTTTCAGACGTGTGAGCGGTCGACTTATAGACAATAGATACGACTGCTATTCCCAAAAGGGAGAACGCCATTAACAGTATCCAAAGACCCAATCTACTGTTATCTCCTGTAGAGGGAGGTGTACCGGGTGAATCGGGTGATGTAGGTTCAGTGGGCGCACTCGGCACGGTTGGCTCAGTAGGCTCAATAGGCTCACTCGGCTCTGCAAGAGTGTTTTCAAATTCAACAATTTCTGCTTTTTGAGAACTGTCCTCAACATTGACCGCTGTTACAGAATACAAGCTGCCGTCGTTATTGGAAAAAACAGCTATGCACACTGAATAAACGATACTGTCATAAGTTACTCCCTGCTCCGTACCCGTTTTCTCATAGACTTTGTAGTAATACTCGCCGGGTCTTGTGAATGAAAATTCAAACTTGCCGGTCGACACTCCCTCAAATTCAGTCTGTTTCGGCAGTGGCGCACCGTCTACCGCCTCAATAACCACCGTGCCCGAAGCATTTTTGACTGCAAAGGGAATTTCCGCTGTCGCAGCCCCCGATGCATTCGCCTGAAAAGGCATTGCCAATGTGAGAAGCAACAGCAAAATCATTGATATTAACTTTTTACTATTCATCTCTTAATACTCCAAACACTACAATTCGATCTGTTGTCTGCGGAAACCTGCAAGTAGACAACGCAATCAGCTTTTCGCCCTCAGGCTCATACCAAAAGAGCGCATTTTTTCGCACATAGGAAAGTGTGCCGCCCGTTTCATTGGGCGCAAAAATCTCATTCACGGAAGCGTCCGCAGTTATGCACGCAAAGAACTTTATGCTGTACACCTTGTTTGACACAATCAGTGTAGCAGTTCTGTGATTATCGAAATAATCTTTATCTAAAAACGCATCCAAAGCGCCGAACATTTTTCCGTGTTCCATATGATGCCCGTAAATAAGGGAATACGGGTCGGAAAAATCAGGTGCATTCCGTGAATCTAAAAATATGCTTCCTGCAAGGGAATACTCTCCGAAAGGATCTTTATTAAGATACTCACTGTTATTTCTGCCCTGCATAACAGGATAATCAATTGTGGTATTATCCACAGTCAGCCAAGCGACTACGTCATCGGACAATGCGCTCATGTCCCAACCGCCGTTTTCCACGTCGGTCACAAGGGGCTTGAAGCTGCTCAGGTCATCTCCGCCGGCAAGATCATAAATGAGTATCGTGTCATACATCGTGTATCCGCCTATGAGAAACAGCAGGAGGAATAAAAGTATCAGTGCCGTATCTGTTGCACGGTCTATAAATCTGATAACTCTAAGCATTTATTCCCCCTCCCAAAATAGATTACATAGCTTTGCTCTTTTTTCTGAAAATTACAACAATACCTGCTGCACCGAGAAGCATTAAAGCTGCAAAAGGAGCAACTGTAAGAATAACGCCTGTGGGGATAGTACCTGTACGGTCGTTGTTAATTCTTACTACAGTGTTGCTTGAAATACCTTCACCGCTCTTTGTAACAGTGTACGTTTTATCAGCCTGCTCTTTAACGCCTGTAGTATCATCTTCGTCAGTTGATGTATAAGACGGAGCATAATCGCCGTAAACTTCTTTGATTACATAAGTAGCACCTGCAGGAAGGCCCTCAATTACGATTGACTGATTGTGGTGAAGGCTAAATTCCTGTGATACGGTAGTTGAACCTGCGGCAACGGTAATGCTGTTGGGATATGTATCGTCATCGTCAGCATTTACAACACGAACGTTAAAGGTCTGTGAATCTTCTGCATACTGTCCGGGAAGTGTGATTTCAACAACATACTTGAAATCATCAGTTCTTGAAGCCTGGTTACCTGAAACGGTATTTGTAATTGTAAGAGTGTAGTTATCAAGAGTGTTTGTGAAGCCGTCGTTCTTACCGGCAGGATTTATACCGGCTGTTCCGCCGCCGTCGTTGGTAACGATTTCCTCGTTCTGGCTGTGGAGAATTGTGCCCTGAATTTCAAGAGTGTCAGAATTTTCGCCGTATCCAACATAAACGTCAATGTAACGTGTGGAGATAGCATCAAGAACAACCTCTTCATTGTCACAATCCTGTGAAATTGAATAGCGGTAAACACCGGGTTCAACAAAGTTAACCTCTGTGAAATCAAGATAGATTTCATCAGTGTACGTTCCTGAATTAGCGATAGCTGCATTAACCTCAGTATCTGAAACGGTTAATGTTGTCGTAAGCGGGGCTCCGGTAGTATAGTCAGCACCGTTATTAGAAATCTTAAGACCTTCTAAAATACCTTTGCTGATTTTGAAGCCTGTTGCATCTGCAAGCTCTGCAGCTTCAACATTAAATGTAAGTACTGCGGTTTCGTTAATCGTTGTCTCTTCGTTAGTAACGATTAAGTTAACGGGGATTTTTACAATTGGATTTGTAGTATCCGCATTTTTAAGTGCCATTGCAGGCAGTGACATTACTAAGCACATTACAAGCGCAATAGTGAGTGCCATAACTTTAGAAAACTTTTTGTTCATATGTATGAACTCCTTTCCATTTATTAGCTTTTAGCTTTATTTATTATTTGTTTATTTTAACAGGTCAATGCCCTGTTGTAACGAAATTAAAATCCGCGCCGTCGGAAGATAAATATCACTTTACCTTTCAGCGCATCCTTTTTGATTATGCCGTATGTACGGCTGTCATCCAAATCGGTACGGTAGTCATTGAGCACTACGAACTCGCCTTCGCCTAATGTGTAAGGCAATTTCAGTACCGTATCAGTAATTTGGGTAGGATAGAAAACCTCTTCGTGTGGGTGGGAGCCGTTGATCAAAAGACCTTGTTCGTCCCCGTCTATCGTGTCGCCTGCTCTGGCAACTACTCTGCCGAAACGAATATGCCCGTCTATCCTGTAAGCGACTACGTCGCTGCTATGGTATTCTTCAAGCTTGTATGTAACGCACAAATCGCCGTCTTTAAGTGCAGGATACATATTGTTTCCGCCTAAACGGAATACGCCGAAAACGAAGATTAGCGCCAAGCTTATGAGCAACGCAACTACTGCAAGCTTTATGACAAGATGCGCAAACGCTTTCAGTGTTGCATTTTTCTTACTTTCTTTTTTTTCATCAGGCGGTACGCCTGACTGTTCATTGTTCACATCATCCTTCACGGAGTGTTACCTCCTTTGATACGGCATTCGCCGAACCGACGCTTTCCGCGCCGCTTTGAGCCGCTTAATTATGAAGTATAATGCTCCAATACTTACAGTTAAGAAAAGCGGAAGCATCCAGCCGAATTCTGTTGTGGCATCCGTCGGGATGCTGCTGTTGCAAGTGTTTATGAAATTCACCTGTGCCGTCTTATTCGGTAAAAGATTTCCGTCGCACTGCATATCTCCGTTTTCTAACTTCTTACTGCTGTATATTGAACTGCCGTCTACCGAATTGTCCTCTATTGTAACTGAATAGCCTGGGCTATTGTACTCAGTTACCGTGTACGTAACTATACTCGGTAAACCTTCAGCAGTTATACTCTGACCGTGTTTTAACGTAAAGGTTGCTACGCCGTTTGTAAATTCCATTTCGCCGTATTTACCGGTAATCGTTTCATCGGACAGCATCACATTAAAGGTAAATTCCTCATTCCTGTCGCCCATGTTGCCGGTTACCGATGTGCTTACGGTCAAATCACCTTTGGCTGTTATTTCAAACGTCCATTTTTCTTCATCTGTCAAATCTACTGCACTGTTGTAGTTAAAGCCTTCGTTAACGTCTATCTTTACAACGTATTTTCCAACCTCTGTGGGCGGACCTGCCAGCGCTTCATCACTGCCGACTTTATAATATTTGACTGTTATCTTATCACCTACGCCGATATAACCGTCATTTAATTTTACTGTTGCCGTTTTTGGCTCTTCGTTATAAACCGTGTTATTGGGAGCCGTGAAAGTAAACATATCCGCAGTCAAATCTGCCTTGTTCACAATAACCTTTACGGTAAGTGTCACATCACTTGTGCCATAGCTTCCGACTGAAAGCGGTGAAATCTGCGGCTCTGTTTCGTGAGCGGTGATTTTCAATGTGTATGTGCCTACGTTTATGCCTGTCGGAACATTGAGAAAATCTCCGTCAAGAGTTACACCCGTTAATCCGCCGTTATCTGTAATTTTATAAGTAAATTTACCTGACGAACTTGAACCTGCGGCATAGACTACCCACTCGCCCAAATCCTGCTCAGCACTTTGACCGTAGGTTGTGGTGATTACTGTGGTGTTCGCATCTTCAGCACCGTATTTTTCACGCTGAACTGCAATAATGATCATATCATCATTGCCAGTGACGGGACCCGTGAATTTAACACCGCTAATATCAGTTTCACGCCATCCCACGAAGACATGGTCTGCATCCACAGGCGGATTTGGGTTCGGTAACGGAACCGTACCGCCGCTGTTTGTATATTCAACAGCATAGCTGCTGTTTGCTTCCGTTTTAAATGTAACTTTCAAAACCTTAGGGTGACCTGCACCGATGGCAGTATTGACTAAAAGCGGATATGGGTCTTTCTGTGTTTTTACAAGCTCCTGCACCCAGACAAGCTCGCTCTGTGCTTCAAAGTTCGGGTTGACTTTTTCGGGGTTTTGCAGCATCCATGCTATCTCACCGGAATTGAAACGGTCTGCGGTTATGCTTTCTGCCTGACCGGGTACATTGCTACTGTTAATACCGCCGGTTGCAGTACCTGTGAGGAAATAGCAGTTTGTTACCTTGCCTGTGCCATAGTTGTTTGCATTCATGCCAACAATACCGCCGGTTGCCTTGCCTGTTACGGAACCTCTGTTGTAGCAGTTTCTGACTATACCGACTTTTGTGTTTTTGCTGCTTGTGCCGGTGTAATTCTGCCCCACAATGCCGCCAGTATTGCCTGTACCGGTGACAGTAGCCTCATTATAGCAGTTTGTGATTTTTGCACTTTCTGTGTTTTGTCCTACGACGCCTCCGACATAGTTTGTGCCTCTAACCTCGGCGGTGTTATAGATATAGCACTCTGAAACTTCGGCATTGTTGTCGTCGTTTAGACCAACAATGCCGCCCACATAGCCGGAATCAACACCATCGATCAACCCGGCATTATAGCATCGCTTCAGCTTGCCGCCATTATTTCTACCTGCGATTCCACCGATTACGCCAACACTCCCCTCACCATTCACTGTACCGCTGTTGCGGCAGTTCATGATCTTAGCGTTGAGGTTATTAACGCCTACAATGCCGCCGGCATAACCAGCATAGTTTCCGGAAATAACGATTGCTCCTTCATTGCAGCAATTTTCTACCACTGCATTATTGCCTTCGTTTAGCCCCACAATGCCGCCAACATACTCTGAATTTCGAGTTACCGTGCCTGTGAAGTGGCAGCCGGTCACTGTACCGCTATGATTACGCCCCACGATACCGCCGGCAGACATATTGGAAGTTATGTTTCCGCTTTCACCGATTTCCCCTTCAAACTTGCAGTTTTCAACACGTCCGCCCGTGGTGCTGTTCGCATCAAGGTTACCGACGATACCGCCCACATAGCCGGCCGCTGAAACCGTACCTTCCACTGTGAGATTTTTAACAGTACCATTAGTAATATATCCAAACAGGCCTTGATAAGAGCTGTTGCTATTGATATATAAGCCCGATATCTTGTAATCATTGCCGTCAAACGTGCCGGCGAAGATATATTTGTTGGTTCCGATTGGAGTCCAAGAGGTACCGCCGTTTAAACTTTCACCGCATACGGTGGACAAATCAATGTTCTGCGTCAGTCTGAACGTCGTATAAGAATAGGTTAATTTTTTATCCGTGTCGTTGACCGAATCAGACAGATCCTGGAGCTGTTGAGTGCTGGAGATCGTGTAGGTGACAGGATTTTTTTCATCGCCTGCAGGGGCGTATTTATAGTATGCTGTTTCGCTGTCTGCCGCCACTGCCGTCGTTCTTCCGAGAGGGAGCACAGACAGGCACACGCAAAGCGCCAGCGCCAAGCTTAAGATTCTTTTTTTCATCATGCGCTCTCCTTTCAGATAAATTTCAGCAAAAAATAACCGTTATATGTTCAAACGCACATACAACGGTTGGTAAGTCTACAATCAGAGTAGAAAAGAATTGCAACCGTTTTCATGTACGTTTCTAATCTTTTTGTAAAAATATATTTTATTTTATTATATCATCTCTATTAAAAAAATCAATACTTGTATTAAGGAAATTTTTAAGTTTTTTGATGCTTTTTATTTTCTTTCTTTTTGACAGCACTCTCTTTGCGACAAGTTTTGCATTATGAGGGATTTATAATAAAAAACACTAAAAGGAGTGATAAAATGAGCGTTAAAACAGAATTTCAGGACGAAACTTTATACTGCTACTTAAGCGGAGAGATTGACCACCATTCAAGCTTTGCAATAAGGCTTGAGATTGATGATAAAATTGAAAGCTGCAGACCCAAGCTCACTGTTCTTGATTTTACAGACGTAACCTTTATGGACAGTTCCGGTATAGGTCTTGTTATGGGGCGGTACAAGCTTTGTTCCCAGTTTGACGGAAGCCTTACCGTTTGCGGACTTTCCGATTCATCATACAAGGTAATGAAGCTTGCAGGTCTTTCTAATATTGCAAGTATTAAAAAAGGAGGAGTTAAAAATGACCGTAAATGAATTTAAAATGACAGTTGATTCACGCTCTGTTAACGAAGGCTTTGCACGCACTGCCGTTGCCGCATTTGCCGCTCAGCTTGACCCTACGCTTGAAGAGATAAACGATATCAAAACCGCCGTCAGCGAGGCGGTTACCAACTGCATTGTTCACGGATACAAAAACAGCGTAGGCAAAATTTTCATAACGGTAAGAATTAAATCCGAATCCGCAGTACTTATTACAATAAAAGACAGAGGTGCGGGTATTGAGGACATAAAAAAAGCCCGCGAGCCGTTGTTTACAACGGGCGGCGGCGACAGAGCAGGGCTCGGATTTTCCGTTATGGAAAGCTTTACGGACAAGCTCACGGTGCGCTCGTGTGTGGGAAGAGGCACAACCGTAACACTTTATAAGCGGATTTACGGGCGTGCGAAATGAACCGTGACGAACTGATTACCCAAAACCTCGGTCTTGTGGGCAGTTGTGCCTCACGGTTTCTCGGAAAGGGTGTTGAATATGAGGACCTTTACTCCGCAGGGTGCATAGGTTTAATTCACGCCGCGGACAGATTTAACGAAACCTTAGGTTTTGCATTTTCAACATACGCCGTGCCTGCTATTTTGGGAGAAATAAAACGCATTTTCCGTGACGAAGGCTCTGTTAAAATCAGCCGCAGTCTGAAAGAGCGGGCAAGAACTCTTCGGCAGACCGCGGAAAAATTCGAAAAAGAAAACGGAACGGAGCCAACAGTTTCAGAGCTTTCAAAACTGCTTGGAATTGACGACAGCGAAACTGCCGAGCTTTTATGCGTTGCCTACCCTGTCGTGTCGCTTACAGACAGTGACGGCGAAGGTCAGACAGACATTCCCGATTACGATATTTATTCAGGGATAGACAATAAAATATCGGTACAAAAGGCAATAGAAACCTTACCGGAAAATGATAAAAAGCTGATTTATCTTCGCTACTTTGACGAGCTTACCCAAAGCAGAACGGCAGAGGCTCTTGGAATTTCGCAGGTGCAGGTGTCAAGACGGGAAAAAATCATATTAAATCAACTGCGAAATAAGCTTACGGGATAAGAAAGAATTATTTTTTTGTATAGGCAAGTTTGTAGGGGGACGATGTGGGCATCGTCCCCTACTTTTTGTACTCTTAATTCATATTATATA
>JAFLUN010000016.1:0-8264 GCA_022508785.1 Oscillospiraceae bacterium | reverse complement strand
GGGGACGATGTGGGCATCGTCCCCTACTTTTTGTACTCTTAATTCATATTATATATCCCATTTCTATTGAAATTTGTATTTTTTGAAAATATATGGTATACTGTTTACTTGTATTAACCAAATATTATTCGGGAGTACTTTAATATGAATAATAAAAGGCTTAAAAGTTTTTTTGAAATTACGGCGGTTGCGCTTGCAATGACGTTGCTTTTTGCTTCTTGCTCACCCGTAAAGCTTTCAAAAATCAAAAGCGATTCTTTTGAAATGATTTACTCTGAAAGTGCTGGCGACACTTACCACAAGGTAAAGCGCACATCTTTCGAATCTGTTTGCAAATCGGGTCTTATTGAAATGTTTTTTGACAAGACAACTGCATCAATAGGAATACTTGATACCTCGGCAGACGTTTTTTGGAGTACATTACCCCTGGAAAGTGAAAAAAAATCCTTGAGTTTTGCCGCTCTTAAAATGGTACTTTTAACTGAAAGCGGCAAGCAGTATGTTTTAAATACTCAGGACAATTCCGTAGCCTTCGGCAATTTCAGCTTTGAGAAAACGAATAACGGCGTAAACGTTAAATACTCTCTGTCCTTGGATGCCGAAACGGGCAAAGCGGATATAAACACACTGCCCGAAAGTACCGTTCGCGCCGACGTTACCGTTTCATACACCCTTTCGGACGGTTCATTCTACACCTCGGTCAATACGAATAATCTTCATCTTCCTGAAGGTGTTTATGTCGAAACAATAAAGCTTTTAGAGTCCTTCGGCGCTTACAGTGACAAGACACAGGACGATTTTATATTTGTTCCCGACGGAAACGGCGCAATTATTAAAACAGGCGTTTCGGACCCCGATTTTTCTCCCGTTTCTCTTAAAGTTTACGGCGATGACCCGTCAATAAGTAACGGACAGGCACCTGCCCCCCTCGGTGCATTCGGTATTAAGCACGGTAAAGGCGCCTTCCTTTGCATTATTGAGAGCGGTGAGACAATAGCAAACATTAACGCATACAGACTGTCGGACAATTCCCTTAACAGCGTGGGTGCCGAGTTTTCCGTTACCGATGTTGCCACTGAATCGAAAAAATCAAGTCAGGTCAAAACCGTAGGATATGAATTTGGCGGTGAAATCCGCCTTTGCTACCGATTCCTTTCGGGAAAATCCGCTACATATTCAGGTATGGCGGCCGCCTGCCGTGAAAATCTTATAAGAAATTCGGTTATTTCCTCAAAAACCGCAAGCAGCAACGAAACCGCGCTTCCGCTGATAGTAAATCTTCAGTTCGGGCTTTCCGATTCCAAGGGCAGACTTACGGTGAAATCCACCTTTGAACAGGCTCAGGCGCTTATGACACTTTTAAAAGCAAAGGGTGTAAACAACGTTTATTTGAGTGCGAGCGGTTTGTTTAAGGATGCAAATAACGGTGAAAGCGAAGATTTCGGCTCGTTTTTAAAACAGCTGGGCACAAAAGAAGAATATAATTCTCTCTACTCTTATATGAAAACGCAGAATTTCCCCATATTTATTGAAACGAATATGCTTTCGGTAAAGAAATCATCGTCGGACAAAGCAAAAAATCTTTACGGAGATAAGCTTACATATTCAAGCGCCGATTCAAAACGCGGATACTTAAAAATGTCAGAGCTTGAAAACAGAATTGAAGAGCTCTTAAACGATTCCGCTAACATATCCTTTGACGGGTTCGCTTTAAACGATATAGGCACGGTGCTTTATTCAGACTATTCATCTGACTTTTATCCGAGAGAAAGCAGTAAAAAAGAGATTGCGTCTCTCCTGCCCATTCTTTCTTCAAATAAACCTTTAATGATAAGCAACGGTAATTTTTATGCCATAAAAAATGCAAGTGTTATTTCAAATATTCCAAAGGGCACCGTATCACGCGCGGAGAATGAAGCATACTGCGCAATTCCCTTTGTAGCTCTTATTCTTCACGGCACATACGATTACTGCTTAAACAGTATAAATTTGGACGACAATATGCAGGAAGCGTTCCTGCGCTCAGTTGAATTTGGCGCTGTACCCTCTGCCGATTGGTATTGCATTAACACGGACAGTGAAGATAAATACGGATATAACAACAACATAAACGACATTGTTTCCTACTGCGTTAAAGCGAACGATATTCTCGCAGACCTGCGCGGTGCAAGAATGACGTCTCACTACGAGGTGCAAGACGGAGTATTCTGCACGGAATACAACAACAGCACAAAGGTTTACGTTAACTACACGGAAAAAGCGGTAACAATAAACGGAATTACCGTGGAACCGCAAGACTGCGTAAAGATTTCCTGATAAAATATTAAATTACTTATAACAAAGACCTCAAAAAGCAACCGTGCTTTTGAGGTCTTTTCATTTTTATTGCATTTTGACGGTGATTACATTTTCCATAAGGTCAATGCAGTCGATTTCGGCGTCAATTTCCGTTTTAACGCCCAAAATGTTTATAAGGACTAATTTTCCGTTTTCAATTCTTACTCCGGCAACGTTTTCCTGAATAAGCTTTTTCTCATTTCCGTTTAGGGAATAAACTGCTGAAAGGCACATTTTTATTCTCCTTTCACTATTTTAAGGGCTTCACGCAGCTTTTGATTTCCGCTGTTCATAAGCGTGACCGCCTCGTGAATAAGCTCTGCGGCGGCAGGCGTTACATTATGAGCAATTTTATGAAGCTCTTCTGCGTGGTGCTCGTTATGCCCTGCCATATATTCTAATAAAGCAAGCGTTTCTTCCGCACTTACTGCTTCCCCGTGGGTGTGCGAATGTATATGTGTATGATTATCCATTTCCCAATTCCTTTCAGTCAATGTCATATTTTTTCATTGTTTCGTTTGATCTGAATTCGTGCTTTTCGTAATATCCTATAAGAGTTCCTTCTTCATCACGAAGAGCAACCATATAGATGTCTTTATTCAGTTTAACGTTTTTGAAGGTGTAAACAAGATTGTTATTTTTATCCATTTTAAACCAGTCAACAACTCTGTTTATCATCTCACAGGCCTTTTCATTATGACAGTCAAAAATGCTTTGCCCCAAAAGTGCTTCTCCGCCCCGTTTTTCGTAATTTTCAACTGCGGCAGGGTTCATATAAACTATTGTATGTGAAAGGTCGCATATAACTACGGGCGCTCTGTCCTGCTCCATTACACTTTTAAATAATAAATAATTGTCCATTTTTTCTTCTCCTTACTGTAAACATTCTATTATCTCCTTTAGCGAGCGCAAATTCAGGCTCAAAGGGAGTATCTCCTGAATTTTCATAAAAAACGGTTACCGAATTTTCATCACATTCAACCGTTATATTAAGATTTACACACTTGTTTTCAAGATAATCAAAGGTTTTACCGTCATCGTAGAAAAATGTGTCTTTAAAGGTGCCATTTTTTATGGGATAAACGGTTAAAACAAGATTTTCATCGTCATTAAATCCCGATGCAGTATTATAAGGAATAACACTTCCGCACCTTACGAAATATTTCATTTTGCCGAAGGCGGAAATTTCTGTTTGAACGCTCGCCCCACCCTCAAAAACCGTGCCGTCAAAATACCAGCTGTCACCTTTCGGAAGATTTACTGTAATGTCGTTTTGTCCCTCTTCCAAAACAGGAGCCACAAGTATATTTCTGCCCACAAGGAACAAGTCGGAGTTTCGGCTCTCACCGTCATAGTACAGAAACACGGGGGAATTTATGGGCTCGTCATATTCAACTGCACGGTGAGCGCAGTTGTAAAGATACGGCACTAATTTCTTTCTCTGCGCAAATATTTCCTTGACATAGGGAATAATATCGGGGTAGCTCCAAGGCATTGTGGCGGAGCCGTCTGAGTTCCAGGAATGAATCGTAAATCTCGGCTCAAAAAGCCCTAACTGAAGCCAGCGCAACAGCAGCTCGCGGGACGGCATTTCCCCCGAGAAGCCGCCGAGGTCGTGCCCGTAAAAGTAAAATCCCGACAGGGACATAGTAAGCCCTATGTAATGACAATATTTGAGCGAGTTCCAATCCGTGCTGTTGTCCCCTGACCAAGTCTGGGCAAATCTGCGAATGCCTATATTTCCGCTTCTTGTGGAAATAAACGGACGGAGCTTCGGGTACTTTTCAATCTGCGCAAGGTAAGACGAATAAACCATTAAATATGTAAGTGTTGGGCGTATTCTTGACGCCTTTACGGTATTGCCGAAGCCGAAAGCACACGCCCCTTCATCTTTTATATCAAATTCGTTATTATCGTTCCAAGTGTATTTTATTCCCTTGTCAAGTAACTTATCCTTAATATTGTAAATCCAAAATTCACGGGCGTGCGGGTTTGTAAAGTCAAGATAACTCCCCTGCCCGTCCCAAAAGCGTGTAATAAAAGGAGTGCCGTCTGAATTTTTAACGAAAAGACCTTTTTCCGCGATTTCTCTGTACATCGGGTGGTCGCAAAGAAAAGCGGGTTTAATATTGGGAATTAAATCAACACCCTTGCTTTGAAACCGCTCAACAAACTGCTCAGGGTTCGGAAATTTTTCGGTATTCCAATTAAAAACATACCTTTGCGTACCGATTGAGGTGTAACCTGACGACAAATAAAACCCCGTACAGTTAAGGTCAAGACTTTCAAGCTTTTCAAGGAACAAATTCATTTGATTTTCGGAATCAGGCGCATCAGTATAAGCCATGGTGCTTGCGCAATAATCAAAGCTTTTTCTGGGCGGCAGCATCTGCTTGCCGCAAACGTGTGAAAACTGCTTGACTATTTCAAGATTCGTTCCGAAGAAAATGTAGTAAACCAGCGCATTATCCTGCGTTTTGAAATATTTATACGGCTCGTAATAATTATTTATCTCTTTGCCGAAATCGAAATATGATGTATCCGACGTGTCATAGAAAATCCCGTACGAGCCGACACTGTTTTCGCAAATATAAAAGGGAACGTGCTTGTAAAGGGGGTCCGTTGTGCCCGCATTGTAGCCCATGGGGTCAGTCGTTTCTATTCTGTAAGAATTTCCCGACTTGTTGAGGCTACCGCACTTGTCGCCAAGACCGAAAATCCGTTCCCCGTCTTCTCTTGAAACGTAATGAAACATTCCCTTGCCAAATTCGCCGTCAAAATTATATGCCAACGGTGCTCGGTCTGCAAAAAGCGTTTGACCGTTCTTTTCGTATTTCAAAAGAAAATTCTTTCGGTTAACGGTAACTTTAATTCCGCACGGAAGAGTAAAAAAATCACATTCACCGCTCGATTGAAGATTTATTGTCACAGCCGAAAATCCGTTTACTGAGAGCCTTTCCCGTCCTGCTGTTCCCAAATCCGCTGAATCCGGGTCAATACAGAATGTGGGCAGTAGCTCTTCCCCGTCGGGAAATACGGCAACCCTTAAAAGCGAATCCCCTAAAATGTCAATCCGTGCATTAAGATTTTCGCATTTATAAAGAAGAAAACCGTTTTCACTTTGTCGTTCAAATTCGTAATTGAACTTCATTTAATGCAAACTCCCTAAAGTAGCCACTGACTAATTAACGGCTTACGCCTTAGTGCCTACCTAAAATTCTATTTCAAGACCGTCAAAGGCGACAATAAACCCATCTTTTTCCGCAATTTCACAAAGCCCGTAATACGTGTATCCGCAGTTATGGGAAAAATGATTAAGACAAAACAACGTGTTTTTATCTGCATTTCCGTTCTTTATTAGCCGCTCTCTTACATCATGGCAGGCTTTCAGCCCCATGTGATAAGAATAGGATTTATCAAGAATTGCGCTTGTGCAGTCAAGGGACACCAAATCAGATTTGATTTTGCTGTTCCGGAGATAATCCCAAGTCTTCTCGGGGAAATAACCCGTATCGTGACAGTAGAGAATATTTTTCCCGTCTTTTGAAACCATGTAAAAAACAGGGTCAAGATTTTTCGTGTGGTCTGCCTTTAATGCCGTTACGCTGTACCCCGCCGTTTCAAAGGGCTTAAACTTGCTTACATAATGAACCTTAACTGCTTTTGGGTCTTTTATCATTATATTTTCCGCTTTAAAACATTGCCTCAAAAGCTTAGCGGAATTTCGCGTAATGTAAATATCAAGGGGCTTTTTATCCTTTCCAACCTTTGGAAACTGCGAATAAACGGGAGACGTGCGGTACACTAAATCAAAAGGGTAAATATGATCGTCATGACCGTGAGTTACAAGCAAAGTTTTCACCTTTCTCAAATCAAGTCCCTGAGTTAAAATGTGATGATAAGTATCCGCTGAAAAATCAATAAGTAAATCGTCATTTATAAGCGACTGAGAGCGTGAGCGAAGGCTTCTGCCGCCCTCATTTCTCGCTTTTTCGCATGTAGCACAGGAACAGAAAAGCGCAGGAAAGCCTTCAGCCGCCGCCGTGCCAAAAAATTTTATTTTCATTTCGGACACCATACGGCACAGCCTCAGAATAACATTTTATAACAAATATTTCCGTGCGTTCAGTACCGTTCCTTTCTGATTTCTTACTGTTTTCTTATAATACAGTATTCACACAAAACTTTGTAAAGAATATATTTTATAACAATAACATAACAATTTACAATTTTTCTTATTTTGCAGTGGCGGTTTATTGTTTTAATTACACATAACAATGTATCTGTTTACTTATCTATAGTCAGAATATAAGGTGTCAACTGCAACAAATAATCATCTGAAGTATCTAATTCTTCGTTTGAGAAAAACTTAATAGAATTTGAAACACTATTTTTATCATATTCTATTATCAACACGCCGTCTGAGCAAATATGCCCCGTTAACAGCATTTTTGAAATTGGATAATAACAAAAATCCGCGCCATTGCTTGTAATATCATTTATATTTGATTTTCCGATTTCAACAGAATTTTGTAACATATCGTGTGAAACAAATCCGTTTGTCTTATAAATATTGTAGATATTATCTTCATTGTCCCAAAAGACAAAGCACATGAGATTGTTATCCTGTATCAAAACTGCATAATATCCTTGAAATGTCTTGCGAATACATTGAGGTTTGTATTTTCTTATAAATTGTCTGACGGTAATATTGTCCGAGAAAATATTCTCTTCTAATTTTTTTATTTCCTTCTCTGTATATTGCTGATTTTCCACCTGAGAAATAGGAGTATTGTTATCATATTTATAAGGTCTGTTATGATTTGTATAAATGAAAATCGACAATACTGAAACAACCAATAATAAAACAAAAGTTTTAATTAAAAATATTTGTTTATTTTGTTTCATTTTGTAATTCTCCATAGCGCAATATATTGTTTCACCATCAATCATATTTTTAATATGTATTATATTTTATGATAATCAGTTACTTAAAGTCAACCCCAAAAAGAAAGCGACCAAAAAAGTCGCTCTCTTATGTTACTAAATCCGTTATCCTCTTGAAATTCTTATTACCGTTGCGGAATATTGTGGAACAGTGTAATTAAAGCTGTTTGAGAAGCCTGAAACAGTAAATTCTTTCATCGTTACAGCCTCACTCTGACCGAGGATATTCTCGCTTTCAAGGTCATCACCTGCAACCTGATAAACAGTCGCAGTGTCGCCTACGCTCGCAATTCCCGAAATGTCAACGGCAAACATACGGGAAATATCAGTCACATTGACAAGCTTAATGATAATATCGCCGCTCTCATCTGTGCTTACTACCTGATAAGCCTCAGCCTCGGCAGGATTGCCGCAATCATAATCTATGTAAAGCTCGTCGTCAACGAAGCACTGAATCTTTGTGCCGTTTACCGCTACCTTTAAGGTATAGGTTTTGCCTGTTTCCGCCGTAAAGTCCTTAACCGTACCGGGAAGCTGACCGGTTTTCTGTCCGTTTTCAAGGTGCTGTAAGCAGGAAACCGTGTTCTCCCAGCCGCCCAAATTCCAGAAGAAGTTATTTTCAGTATTTTGAACTGCGAACGGAATGAGGAATCCTTCTTTGCCGTCAAGCTTTGTCGCCTCAACAGTATAAGTGTAATTAGTCCAATCGACATTTCCGAAATATGCAACCGTGCCCGTCTCACTGTATTTCATTGAAGTGTTTGACTGACGGAGCTTACCGTCTTTAATTTTAAACTTACCGTCAGTGGGGCGTTCCCAATTCTTTCTAAGGCTGCCCGACTTTGAGAAATCGTCAGCGCCGAGAACCTCGCCCGTGTCGTTGTTTACAACCTTAACATTATCAAATTCCGCCGCTGTTTCCCAAGTGCCGACACCTACCATACCCGTAAGCGCCTTTTGCTCAACCGCCGCGCCCTCAA
>JAFLUN010000015.1:9071-31086 GCA_022508785.1 Oscillospiraceae bacterium | reverse complement strand
AAAATCCTGATAAATCAGCCAAATCTTTTGCTGAAATTTCAGCCTTTAGATTTTCTTCAATATAGTCAAGACTGTTTTGTATTATTTCCCGGTTATCCATCTGAACACCTCTTTTTTGTACTTGCAAGTTACAGATATATAATAACATAATTTTTATAAAAATGATTTCCTATGTTGCCGTATTGCAATATAAAAAGCAAAATTTCTATGCTAAAATCACTTATCATAATTGGGAGTAAATTGATGCTATTTTGATGATGTAGCAAACGGAATTGTTACAAACGGTTACCACCGGATGCGAAATTGATGCCCAAATCAGAGCATCAAAACAGAAAAATTAGACCGTGCGCCGAGCAATAAATGGCAAAGAAAAAGCCTTGAAACCACGCTGTTTCAAGGCTTTTATGTGGCAGGGGCAGAAGGACTTGAACCCTCGGCACGCGGTTTTGGAGACCGCTGCTCTACCAACTGAGCTATACCCCTAAATTTAAGTTTACTGCTTTTGAAAATCTCTCAAAAGCACTATTACATTATACATACAAAGGGGTATTTTGTCAACTCTTATTTTTATATAGATAAGAATAACCTCACGAAACACAAACGAAGTCAAAGATTTCTATGTTTCGGAGAACATTGTTTCATAAATAACCTTTGCGGTGTCAAAATCAAAGATTTTAACCGCAAGAGAATATTGTATCATAGCGCTTTGCTATTTTCCCGCCTCGCACTTATGGTAACATCAATTTCGATTGGTTTGATATTCGCAATAACATTTGCAAAACTTGCGGTAATGTTTTTACTTTGATTTCATACTTCTTTTGCCGACTTTATTTTATATTCTTTTCGCCCAGAACCTTATTTACCTGCTTTGCGTTGGCTTTTGAGCTGAAATAAGTAAGCAAATAAACTATAATATAGATAATTAAAAACGCGGGAAGCATATTTTTTAAAGTGTCCGTAATGCTGTTATTGTAGTCGCAAGCGATATCGGCACACAAAACGACACCGAAAACACATACAAAATGAATAAGCGTTGATACGGCAAGCTTAAACTTGTCGGTAAACATGATTGTTGTTACAACTCCGCACAGAAAAGATGCCACAGCCCAAATCAGCATTTCCTTAACTGTGCAGCCTTCGCCGCCCATAAAATAGACGGATATTGTAGTCATAAAAAATCCGATTCCCGTTCCCATAATTCCGAATTGCATTACATTTAATAATTTTTTCATAAATTTATCTCCTTATATAATCTTTAAATGAACCGAAAAATTTTCTTGAAATAATAAGAGTTTCGTTGATGTCCTTTAGCACGGCGCAATAATTACCGCTGAACTCTGCAGTGATTGATTTAACATAATTGATGTTTACAATCGTGCTTTTGTTTATCTGAATAAATCCCTTGCTTTTTAAGGAGTTTGACAGCTCATACAGCCTTTCCTTGATTTCGTATTCACCGTTTTTGGTTACGGCGTATGTTTTGTTCTGAGCGGAATAAAAATAAATGATATCGTCAGAGCTGTAAAGAAAGCTTTCATTTTCCCTGAGCAGCACCAGCCTGCTGAATTTTGAAGCATCATTGAGTGCGGAGATTATACGCACAGCCTCTTCACTGTTTACATCACCCTTGATGATAACTTCAATCTCCTGATTTTCAGAGGGCTCTAAAATGATTTTCAAAATCTCACCTCCTGTCGGAATTCATTATAATTATTTTATAAGTTTTTGTAACCTGAACTTAGGTAAGCCGTCAAAAATGTGGTTTAACAGGTGAATTTCAATCTTTAAAAATGCGTTGACAGTAGTCTTCACAAATATTTTAACACAATTATAGATTTTATTTTTGAATTGTGATACAATTAAGCATCATACGATTAAACGGTTTTCAAATAAAATCAAAACAAGTGAGGTATATTTTATGATTTACAGAGATTTTCAAGGTATTAAAATATCGGGTCTCGGTCTTGGTATGATGCGTTTGCCCGTTATTGATAATGACGACGCAGTGGTTGATGAAAAAGCCGCCGCAGAAATGGTGGATTACGCTTACAAAAACGGCGTGAATTATTTTGACACCGCTTGGGGTTACCACAACGGCAATTCGGAGATTGTTGCAGGGAAAGTTTTATCTGCTTATCCGAGGGAAAGCTACTATCTTGCAAGCAAATTCCCGGGATATGATAATTCAAATATGCCAAAGGTGAAAGAAATTTTTGAGGAACAGCTTAAAAAATGCCGGACACCGTATTTTGACTTTTATCTCTTCCACAATGTCTACGAGGGCAATATTGACGATTATCTTGACCCGAAATTCGGCATTTTAGATTATCTTCTTGAGCAGAAAAAGAACGGTAAAATCAAGCATCTCGGCTTTTCCGCACACGGAAGCTGTGAGGTGATTAAGCGTTTTCTGGACGCTTACGGTGAGCATATGGAATTTTGCCAGTTGCAGTTAAACTATATGGATTGGCATTTCCAGAATGCTAAGGAAAAAGCAGAAATAATACAGGCTGCGGGGATTCCCATTTGGGTAATGGAGCCCCTTCGCGGCGGTAAACTTGCAAAAATGCCCGACAGTATAACAAAAGAACTTGCAAAAATGCGCCCTGATGAGAGCGTGCCGGCTTGGGCTTTCAGATTTTTGCAATCAATTCCCGGCGTTACGGTAGTGCTTTCGGGTATGTCAAATATGGAGCAATTAAAGGATAATATTTCAATTTGGCAGGAGGATAAGCCCCTTACAAAGTCAGAATTTGACCGAATTGTTGAGCTTTCGGATGAAGAAATAAAAAAAGGCGGTCTGCCTTGCACCGCTTGCCATTATTGCACGTCACACTGTCCGCAGAATTTGCCCATACCTGAGCTTATTGCTCTTTATAATGAGCACAAAATCACGGGCGGAGGTTTCTTAGCGCCGATGGCAGTCGGCAGTATGCCGGAGGAAAAACGCCCGAAAAATTGCATAGGGTGCAGGGGATGTGAGGCTGTTTGCCCGCAACAAATTAAGATTTCGGAAATGATGAGCAACTTCTCAGAGATGATTGGTATGTAAAGCTAATATACTTTACAGAGCGTCAGCGGTAACAAAAAGTTACCGCTGATTTTGTTTTTGTTTGTATTTGAAATTTACCGTAAAAAATATTAAAATATATAAAAAACAGAGAAAACAAGAGAAAAAGAGAGATATTCCATAATAGAACATAAAATTTGACCTTTTTTGACCTTTGATAATAAGCAAAATTTGTATATAATATAACCTGTAAGGTCAAAGAAAGTCAAAGTCAAATTAAAAACATAATAAGTCAAACACAAAATACAATAAAAGAAAACGGTGATAAAGTGAATATAAGTAATATAATATCGCAAATGATTATTGAAATGCTTGAAGACGGCGGCAGTACGGAAATTCAGCGTAATGAGCTTGCTCAAAAAATCGGCTGTGTGCCGAGCCAGATAAATTACGTTATTTCATCACGGTTTACGCCTGAGCACGGATATATAGTCGAAAGCCGCAGAGGCGGCGGAGGGTACATCAGAATTACGAGGGCTAACTTTGATGTGGACACGTTTAAAATGCACGTTGTAAATTCCATAGGTCAGCAGATTGACGACAGCACCTGCAAAGCGTACGTAAGAAATTTTTACGACAGAGATTTGATTGATGAAAAAACGGCAAAACTTATATTAGCTGCTGTGGTCGGCAATGCCTATAAGGACATTCCGAAAAATTATGCAGACACAATCAGGGCATCAATATTCAAACAGATTTTGTTGAATACATTATAAATTCAAAAGGAAAGGTATGTGATTTTTATGTTATGTCAGAATTGCGGAAAATATGAAGCTACTACACACGTTAAAAGAATCATAAACGGCGAAGCGGCGGAGGCTCACCTGTGCTCAGGCTGTGCGAAAATGCTTGGCTATGAAGACGTTTTCGGAGGGTTCGGAAATATATTCGGTTCATTTTTAGGTTCGTTTTTAGGCGATACGGGAGTGGGCTCCCTTTCGGCGCGGACACTTAAATGTGAAAAATGCGGCAGTACCTTTAACGATATTGTTGAAAGCGGAAAAATCGGTTGTGCGGAGTGCTACAAAACCTTTTACGAAAAGCTTCTTCCGTCTTTGCAAAGAATCCACGGGAAAACCCGCCACGAAGGTAAAATCCCCAATAAAATTGCAGTAAAAGAGGATAACCTAAAGGAGCAAATCGAAAAATTGGAAGAAGAACTGAAAAACGCAGTTGAAGCGCAAAATTACGAAACAGCGGCGCTTCTGCGTGACAGAATAAAGGAGCTTAAGGAGGGCGGAAAAAATGAGTAAATGGTATATCGGTGCAGGTGAACAAAACGACGTTGTTATCAGCACAAGAATAAGATTTGCAAGAAACATTGCCGAATATCCGTTCCCCTGTAAGCTTAACACCAAGAGCAGAACGGAGCTTAACGTAAATATAAAAGATGCCGCTTTAAGTGATAATAAATACGGTCTGCGTTTCGTCGAAATGAAAACTCTTGCAGGTTTTGAGGCGGCAAGTATGGCGGAAAGGCACATTATAAGCCCCGAATTTGCGTCGGATGCTGACGGCAGAGCAATGCTCGTTTCTCCCGATGAAGATATTTGCATAATGCTTTGCGAAGAGGACCACATAAGGCTTCAGGTAATGCGCCCGGGCTTTGCCCTTGATGAAGCGTATTCCGTTGCCAATGAAATAGACGACAGCCTTAACAGTAAATTTAACTTTGCATTTGACAGCCGCATTGGCTACCTTACCCAATGCCCCACAAATTTGGGCACGGGTATGAGGGCATCTGTAATGCTTCATTTGCCCGCTCTTTCAATGAACGGCGGAATAAGCAGACTTATAAACACCGTTTCAAAGCTGGGACTTACCATTCGCGGCGCATTCGGCGAGGGCAGTGAGGCTGTGGGCGATATGTATCAACTCAGTAACCAAATTACGCTTGGAATTTCCGAAAAAGCGGCAATCGAAAATCTTAAATCAATAACCTTGCAGCTTTGCGCACAGGAGCGTGCCGCAAGGGCAGAAATGCTTAAAAGTATTGATACGGAAGATGCCGTTTTCCGTGCATACGGTCTTTTAAAATGGGCAAAGCTTTTAAGTACGGAGGAGTTTATGCAGAATCTTTCTCTTGTAAGGCTCGGCTCAGTTTCGGGCAAGCTGCCCGTACCCCTTAAAACAGTTAACGAACTTATGATTTCACTTCAGCCTGCAACGATAAATGCAAAGGCAGGAAGACGGCTCGAACCCCGTGAAAGAGATTTCGAGAGGGCAAAGGCAGTTCGGGAGAGTTTAGATTAAATGTTGAACGGAGGATTATATCCCCCGTATTTTTTGAAAGGAGATTAACTTATGTACAGTTTTACAGGATTCACGGAAAAAGCAAACAATGCGCTCAATAAGGCGCTTGAATCGGCAGAAGATTTAGGGCACACATATATCGGCAGCGAGCATATTTTGTTAGGACTTGTAAGTGACACATCGTCACAGGCAGGCAGAATTTTGGCTTCCGAAAAAATAACATACGAAAACGTTTATAAAATGATAAAGGAAAGCGTTGGGGCAGGAATCCCCACCGAACTCGTTTCGTCGGATTTTACTCCGAGGGCGAAATATATTGTTGAAAGTGCGCTGATGCTTTCATCATCTATGGGTCAGGCGCTTGCAGGCACGGAACACCTGCTTTTGTCTCTTTGCCGTGAGGGAACGGGCTTTGCCTGCGAAATATTGAACAGGCTGGGACTGTCCGTGCAGAATATCGCTAAATCCGTAGCAAAAGAACAAAATTCAAATAAGACCCGAAGCGGCAAAAAGTCAGAGGGTAATTCAAATCTTGAAAAGTATTCAAGAGATTTAACGGAGCTTGTAAAAGAGAATAAAATCGACCCCGTTATCGGCAGGGAAGAGGAGATTAACAGAGTTATTCAAATTCTTACACGCAGAACGAAAAACAACCCTTGCCTTATCGGCGAGCCCGGTGTGGGTAAAACCGCTATCGTTGAGGGACTTGCTCTTAAAATTGTGAACGGCGAGGTTCCGGAACTCCTCAAAGATAAAAGAATACTCTCCCTTGACCTTACGGGCATGGTTGCAGGCACAAAGTACAGAGGCGACTTTGAAGAGAGAATTAAAAGCATCATAGAAGAAGCTAAAAATGATGAAAATACCGTTCTTTTTATTGACGAGGTTCACACGCTCGTGGGCGCAGGCAGCGCAGAGGGCGCAGTTGATGCGGCAAATATTTTAAAGCCGTCCCTCGCCCGCGGAGAACTTCAGGTAATCGGTGCTACGACTATTGACGAATACCGTAAAAATATTGAAAAAGACCCTGCTTTAGAGCGGCGTTTCCAGCCCGTTACAGTGGGCGAACCGACAGAGGAGGATGCCGTTGAAATTTTAAAAGGTATAAGAGATAAATATGAGGCTCACCATAAGGTTAAAATAACCGATGAAGCAATAAAAGCTGCAGTAACGCTCTCCGCAAGGTATATCGGAGACAGATTTTTGCCAGATAAAGCCATTGACCTTATTGACGAGGCGGCTTCAAAGGTAAGGCTTAAGCAGTTCACTGCTCCGCCCGAGCTTAAAGAAATGGAGCGAAACCTTAATAAAACCTCTGCCGAAAAGCAAAATGCAGTTGAGCGGCAGGATTACGAAAAAGCGGCTGCTCTGCGTGATGAGGAAAAAGAGCTTAAAAGAAAATATGACGAGGAAAAAGCCAAATGGTCAAATGCAGACGGCGGAAAATCAATGTCCGTAACTGAAACGGAAATAGCCGAGATTGTCTCCGGCTGGACGGGTATTCCCGTTACGCAAATGACCGAAAAGGAAAGCGAAAGACTTCTTAAAATGGAAGATGAGCTTCACAAAAGAATTATCGGTCAGGAAAAGGCTGTTTCAGCCGTTGCAAAGGCTATAAGGCGTGGCCGCGCAGGGCTTAAAGACCCCAAAAGACCCATAGGCTCCTTCCTTTTCTGCGGCCCTACGGGTGTTGGTAAAACAGAGCTTTCAAAGGCGCTGGCTTGCTCGCTTTTCGGTGATGAAAATGCGATGATACGCCTTGATATGTCTGAGTTTATGGAAAAGCACACCGTGTCAAAGCTTATCGGCTCGCCCCCCGGTTATGTCGGCTTTGACGAGGGCGGTCAGCTTACCGAAAAAATCCGCAGAAAGCCTTATTCGGTACTCTTGTTCGATGAAATTGAAAAGGCGCATCCCGATGTTTTCAATATGCTGTTGCAGATTCTTGATGACGGCGTTCTGACCGATTCAAAGGGAAGGCGGGTAGATTTTAAAAACTGCGTGATTATAATGACCTCAAATGTGGGTGCTCGGCAAATAAACGAAGAAATGCACTCTTTCGGCTTTGCGGAGAGTAACGGTGACGGCAACTCGGAGGAAAAAATCAAAAACGCAGTAAACGCCGAGCTTAAAAATATGTTCCGCCCCGAATTTCTTAACAGAATTGACGATATAATCATCTTTAACAGGCTTACAAAAGAGCAGATTTCACTAATAGCTGAGAACTTGCTTGCAGACCTTGAAAAGCGTCTTTCTTCTATTGAATACAGCGTGTGTTTTGACGAAAGCGTCAAAGAGCTTATATTAAAGGAAGGGTACGACAAGGTTTACGGAGCAAGGCCTTTAAAAAGAGCTGTCAGAGCAAAGGTTGAGGATGTTTTATCCGAAAAAATCCTTGACGGTACAATTAAAAAAGGAGTAAACTATAAATGCTTTGCAGATGAAAACGGTCAGATTGAAATTACTGATAAAAATATGGAAATTCAGTAAAATTTTAGGTGATTTTATCTCCCTGAGTGCAGTATTTTTCGGCAAATATTAAAAAAAAGGACAAGTGTTCAGAAAAATAAAAAAAAATACTTTACAAACATAAAAAACTGTGTTATGATAACGGTGTTGTATAGGCTAATATATTTATAGCCTTGCCAATTTCACAAAAATTCTATTAAGGAGAGATTCAACATGAAAAAGTTAGTATCTATCTTGGTTGTAGCTGTTCTTTTGGTTGTTTCTGTAGTTCCCGCTTTTGCAGCAGGCATCAACACTTATGAGCAGAAGCTCATCGACTATGTAAAGACTGCATATGTTGTTGACGGTGCTACTATCACGGTTCCTGCAGAGTATTTCACAGCTCTTGAGAACGTTTTTGCTGAAGTAGATGTTACTGAGGCACAGTACAACGAGATTATGGCTATCTTTGAGAAGGCATTGGGAGTTGTTAAGGCTAACAACCTTCAGAAAGTTGAAGACATCACAGCTACCGGAACTACTGAGGTTCTTCTTGACTACGGTCGTCAGGCTCTCGCTGTTCTCGGTTACGGTCTTTCAACAAAGGGTCACCTTACTGATGCAGACCACGGCTTGCTGATCATCACTGATCCGGAAGGCAATGTTGTAGCTGAGCTTCATCCTAACGTTGTTATCACCAAGACAGGCGCAGAAAATTACACATATGTTGCTGCTTTTGGTGTAGTAGCTCTTGCAATCGTTGCAGTTGCTGCTGTTAGCGTTAAGCGTTTCCGCAAAGTATCAAATGAGGACTAATTCCGAATCAAATCGGAGTAAGATGCGCTATCGGAAAGGTTTTATCCTTTTTCCGATAGCTTTCTTATTATGTGGATATTTACTGCTCTTCACAGCTCTTACTCCGATACTGACCCCCTTGCTTTCGGTATATAGCTTGGCATTTTCAAATGCCAATGTTCAAACCATCAACGAACTTGGGGCGGGCAGTATTTTTGATGGTAACAGCGGTCCTTCGAGCGGTACTTTGAATTGGGATGATTTTTCATTCCCAAAATACGGCGAGGCTTTCGGCCGCATTACGGTAGAAGGAACCGGAATTGATGCACAGGTTATTTTCGGCGACAGTCATAAGTTGCTAAGTCGCGGTGCTTGCGTATCCTTGTTCGGCCATATTCCCGGTTGCGGAAAAGGTGTGCTTATAGGCGCACACTATGTGGACTTTTTCAGTGAACTTCCAAACGTAGAAGAGGGAACACTGGTACATATTGACACTACCTACGGTTCCTATGTTTACAGAGTTTACAGAACCGATGTTCGCAGAAATGACGATCCTTCCGCCTACCGCACAGAGCTTAACGGCGATGAGGAAATTTTAATTTTATACACCTGCGACTTAAACGGCGCTATTATGTCTACGCCCTACCGCTTTTTTGCATTCTGCGAATTTGTGTCAGGGCCGAGTGTAAACTTATATGAATAAGGAGGCAACCCTATGACCAAAACTGCAAAACGGGTGCGCTCCGTTCTTTGTGCACTCTTATCATTTATAATGTCGTTAAGTTTAACAGGCGGTGTACTGTGCTTATCGCTCTATGCTACAGCTCTTAACGGCAATTTTGCTGTAAGGGTTATTGATCGCTCGCAATATGCCGAATTGCTTGCGGAAGAGATAAAATCGGAATTTGTTTCTTACGGTCAGGCAAGTAACATAGACAAAACCTTTTTCGATTCTCTTTTTGAAAGTACAGATGTAGTGCAGAGAATCAGCACAGACACAGAAAAGATTCTGCGTGAGTTTTACGCAGGTGATGTGCGTGATTCTGTCTCCACAGACGATTTAGAAGAGATTTGGCTTAAAGCTTTAAAAGAATATGCGACACAAAAAGGCTTTGAGTTAGACGGTGAAACGGTTGAAAACTTGCAGACCGTGGCTTCTGAGCTGTGCGATATTTACAATTCTTACATTTCGGTATTTTCAATGTCGTATTTCCGCACCGCTTCACGAATGCTGGCACGCTACAGTCCGTATGCACTTTACGCAGCGGTTGCCTGTGCGGTAATGTTTATTGTTACTGCGGTGATTTTGCGACTGTTTTACAACAAAAAGAAAAATTATCTGCGGTATTTTATTTATGCATTTTCGGGTGCATCACTTATGCTCATAGCCGCTCCGCTTGCCGCACTGATTGGCAGGGTAGGCAACAGAATAAGCATATCGTCCGCCGCGTTATACACTATGGCAAGCAGTATTTTGAACAGCATATTTGCCGCTGTGTTAATATCCGCATTGGTGCCAATACTTTGCACGGTGATACTTGCAATTCTGTGGTATAGAGCATACCGTAAAAATGTATAATTAAAGCAAGGTAGTTTAGTTTCAAACGAAACAAATTCAAGTAAAAAACAGATACAAAAGCCCAAGTTGTCATAAGGACAACTTGGGCAGTTTTATTTGCCTACAAAGGCAATTTTTGATATGGGTTGCAGGGGGTTGCAACCACCCCGATAAACTGGGATTTTCATTTCAGAAAAGGTATTTGCCACGCAACCGATATAAAAGATTATTGCTTTATTTTTTCAATATGAAAATATTTATTTTTATAATCTATTTCAAATATAGCATCATTAAAAAAATCTATACCCAATAATGCGACTACCGAATTATTCTCCAGTCCATATATACAATGTTGCAACACTGTTACTTTTTTCAAACAAATTTTTTCGTTCTCAAAAGTCACTTCAAAATTGTCAGTAACAAAAGACTGTTCAACAGAAGAACCTCCTACGCCGCATAACTCGTCCTCGATAGGTTGTAGATTATCAAGTTTGGAACACCAAGTTTTGTCAAGAAGTGTTTCGGTGTGTCCTGTATCAAATCCAAACAGCATATGATTCGTCTTATATTTAACTTTTATAGTCGGAAAGTTGTAATATGACAGATTATTTGCTTTTTTGTTGCCGTGTTCCAATACATGATAAAGTTTGTTTTTTGTATCTATCCGCCAATAAAACTGTGAAATGACATCCCAGCCCAAAAACATTTGTGCAGGAAAAAATCTTCCGATATCATCAACACCAAAATTGAAATTATTATCAGGAACTATCCCAACTTTTAAATTGTTTATTGCCAAACCGCATATTTCTATTCTGTCTATAAAACCGCTTTCCAGTGTTAGTGATTTCCCGTTATTATTGCCAGCAGAGAGTGAATGACCAGTCTTGCAATTAAGTCTTTTTGCAAGTGATTGGGAAAGTATACTAATTGACGCTCCCGTGTCAAACATAGCTAAAATGTCTTCGTCGCCGATATTAACCGTAATAAAAATCAAGTTATCGAAAAGGTCATTATTTAATCTATATTCTTTATTTTGCATATCTGATCTGCACAACTCCTCAAATTCCGATTTATTGAATTGATTATAGCACATAATTGTGAAATTTTCTACCCTAACAAAAAAGGCGGGGTTTATTCAACCCCAACCTCGATCTCCGTTCCGTTCTTAAAGCGGAAGGTTATTCTGTTGTCTTTGTGTACCGTGCCACTTTTGAAAAAACACCAAAGTCTAAATACCAATGGTATCATAACTTTGGTGCTTATTTGGTTGGAGTGACGGGACTTGACCGTCTGCTGCGGCTAACGCCTTGCATACTGACCGCTTCGGCGACCGAAATTCTGCGAATTTCAGTACCCGCCTTGCGCTTTCGGCTAAAAACAGTCCACTGGACTGTTTCATTAACGCCGAAACCCTCGCGGGTTCAAGTCCCATATCTCTGCTAACTATGAAAAAAGCATCCGCCGCAAATGCGACAGATGCTTTTTCTATGGTCGGAGTGACGGGACTTGAACCCATGGCCTCTTGGTCCCGAACCAAGCGCGATACCAAACTTCGCCACACCCCGTAGTGCCATAAAATTATAATATAAATATTTAAATAAATCAAGTCTTTTTATAAAAATATATTTAAAATGTATTTACGCAAAATCATTTTTTAATGTTTCTGTCTAAAAAATCTATGGCTTTGTCTATCCAACCTTCAGCGTCCTTGCCCTCGGCAAGACCTATTCCGTGGCCGCCCGTTTCATACAAATGAAGCTCGTTTTGAATACCTTTTTCATCGAGCGCTTTATGTAACATTATGCTGTTTTTCACGTCAACCGAGTTGTCGTCCTTATTGTGCCAGGCAAAGGTTGGTGGATAATCGCTTGTAATGTTTAGCTCAACAGAGGCTTTTTCTCTTTCTGCTTTGCCGGAAAATGCGCCGAGGAAAATCTGCCGTGATACTTTGTGCGTAAACTCACCCATGGTAATTACAGGGTAGCAAAGCACAAGCGCTTTCGGCTTTAATGAATAGTCTTTGCCGTTGTATTCCTTTTCATATCTTGTGTACTGAGTGGCAAAAAATGCGCAAAGATGCCCGCCTGCAGAGCTTCCCATAAGGCTTATTTCGTCGGCATTTATTTGTAATTCTTTTGCTTTTGACTTAATAAACTGCAAAGCCCGAGCAACGTCATAAAGCGGATAAGGAAACCGCCCGTTTCCGCTGCCGACACTGTAAAAAAGCACGAAGGCATTGTACCCTGCCGCATTTAATTTTTCCGCATAGGGCTTACCCTCGTTAGAATCGGACACAAATTTATATGCACCGCCTGGGCAAATTAAAACCGTAGGAGCATTTTGTCCTATAATATAGCTTTCCAAAATAACTTTTTTTCTTTGGGGTCTTTCTTTTATTTCTTTTTTATCGTAAATATTATAAGTCATAATTTTCACCTAAAACTTATTTGGCTTCTATATCTAATAGATGTTTTTTAACTGTAATTCCGTATGCAAACCCTGTAAGTGAGCCGTCAGCGCCCACTACTCTGTGGCAGGGAACCGCAATTAGAACGGGATTTTTATTTACTGCGCCGCCCACTGCTCGCGAATAGCGTTTTCCGCCTAATTTATCTGCAATATCGCCGTAGGAAACGGTTTTGCCGTACGGAATTTCAGTCAGTATTTTCCACACCCGTTTTTGAAAGTCTGTGCCCGCAGGCTCAATGGGGAAAGAAAAGCGGGTAAGAGTGCCGTCAAAATACTGCGAAAGTTCATTTACTGCCATTTGCGTGAGCTTATCGGGATTTTCGTTTGTACAAACTCCGAGCACTATATCGGTAATCGCCGAGCCGTTTGATTTTACAATCAAATTTCCTATTGGGGAGCTTAGATTTTGAACGTAAACACACATAATAACACCCTCATAATTGTATCATCATATATTATTTTTTTCAAGTGCGTTGCATTTGGTCACAGTTTAGTTTATAATATAAATAACTATAATTGGAATTATAACCGTTTTGGAGGGAATATGGAAACTTTTGTTAAGGTAAGGCTAATAAGAGAAGAAAATAAACTTAAACAGGAGCAAGTGGCATCGGTTCTCGGCGTTAAACGTTCCACCTATTGCAGTTATGAAACCGGCAGGCGTAAAATAAGCGCCAAAAAACTCAAAGCGCTTGCAAATTTTTACAGAATCCCCATAAATGTGTTTTTTGATACAGATGAAGAAACAGTAAACGACAGCGAGCATTATGATGAAAAATCCATATATCTTTCATCCCTTTCCAAAGATGAAAGAGACTTGATTGTGAAATACAGAACACTGAGTGTTGATGAAAAAGCAGAGGTAATAAGCTCTGTAAATCAAATGAATAATAACGGAGAAAAGTAATTTAAAAAATACAAAGAAAGGAACGATACCGTACATAAAAAGCGGTTTCTCTACGGTGTCGGTGTGCGATTAAAATGATTACTGAAATAAATATGACCGCTTCCCTTGAAGATTATCTTGAGGCAGTTTTGGTGCTTTCTCAAAGTAACAGCGAGGTGCGCTTAACCGATATTGCCGCAATGCTGAATGTTTCAAAGCCCAGCGCCAACAGGGCTGTAAACACTCTTACGCAAAACGGCTTTTTAAGCCACGAAACCTACGGTGCAATAACGCTTACTCCCGAGGGGGAAACTTATGCCGCAAGCGTTTTGCACAGGCACAAGCTCTTAAAGCATTTTCTTAACGACACATTGGGCGTAAGTGAAAAAACAGCCGAAGAAGATGCTTGCAAAATGGAGCACGTTATGAGCGCTGAAACCATTGAAAAGCTTTACGATTACCTTGAAAGGCAGTGAGAAAAGTGACTAAAGTCGCTGTTATCGGCGGCGGAGCGTCGGGAATGTGCGCCGCTATTGAACTTATGAATAATGTGGCTGAAAGAACCGATGTTGAGGTCACTATACTTGAAAAATTGACGAGAGTGGGCAAAAAGCTTCTTGTTACAGGCAACGGCAGGTGCAATATTACCAATATAAACGCCGAAAATGCAGGTTACAGAGGAGATGTTGAATTTGCAAAAACGGCGCTTCACCGATTTAGCCCTAAAAGTAATATAGAGTTTTTTAATTCAATGGGGCTTTACACAAGAACGGAGGAAGAGGGCAGAGTTTATCCTCTTTCAAATCAAGCCGCGTCTGTGCTGGATGCTTTACGCTTTGAATGTGAGCGGCTGGGAGTAAAATTTGTCTGCGATTACAGAGCGGTGCATCTTAAAGAGGTAAGTACCCCGTTTTCAAGAAAAATTGTGGTCAACAACCGTGACAGATTTGATTACGTAATAGTTGCCGCAGGCGGAAAAGCCGCCAAAATACACGGAACTGACGGGGACAGCTACGACCTTTTAAAAATGTTGGGGCATACGGTAACGCCCGTTGCTCCTGCCCTCGTTTCCCTTAACGGTGACGGTTTTACAAAAGCCCTTAAGGGAATACGCTCCGTTTGCGGCGTGGAGCTGATAATCGACGGCAAAAAGGAATATGACAATTTCGGCGAGGTGCAGTTTACGGATTACGGACTTTCGGGAATCCCCATTATGCAGCTTTCACGCTTCGTTTCAATGTCGCCGTCAAACAATATACAGATACATCTTGATTTAATTCCCGATTTTTCGGAAGAAGAGCTTCATTCTTACCTTATTTCAAGGCGTGAAAAGGATACGGGGATTTGTGAAAATATGCTCAGCGGAATAATCAACAAGCAGATTTGCATAACAATTATGAAAGAATGCGGGATTGCCGTAAACGGACGGGTGAACGCTTTGAGCGACGAAGAAATAAACAGGCTTTCCGAAATATTAAAGTGTTGGAATATCAAAATTAAAAACTCACGCAGCTTTGAGTTTGCGCAGGTAACGGCAGGCGGTGTAAAATGCTCTGAATTTAATCCTGATACTATGGAATCAAAGATAGTTTCGGGTGTCTACTGCTGCGGCGAGGCGCTGGACGTTGACGGAGACTGCGGCGGGTATAATCTTCAATGGGCGTGGAGCTCGGGCAGAACGGCAGGCAAAAGCATTGCGGAAAGGATAAACAATGCTGAGAGTAAGTGACATTAAAATGAGCCTTGACAGCGGCTTTCAGGACATTGTGGATTCCGCCGCCCGTGCGCTCAAAATTAAAAGGGAAAATATTATTACTGCCGAAATTTACAGGCGCAGTGTTGACTGCCGAAGAGATGCGGTTCAGTTTGTTTACACGGTAGACGTTACCGTTGACGGCGATGAAGATTTACTTCAAAAAAGGCTTAATAATCCTAAAATAGTTAAATGTGAAAAATACGCTTATTCTCTTCCCCAAAATAAGCGGAATAATAAATATTCTCCTGTCATTGCAGGGTTTGGCCCTGCAGGAATGTTTGCGGCACTCATTTTGGCAAGAAGCGGCTGTAACCCTATAGTCGTTGAGCGTGGAAGCGATATAGATGTTCGTTCGGGGGACGTATTGAATTTCTGGAATAACAGAATCCTTAATGAGCGCTCAAATATTCAGTACGGTGAGGGCGGCGCAGGAACTTTTTCCGACGGCAAGCTCACAACGGGTATCAAAGACAGCCGTTGCAGGTTTGTCTTTGAAGAGTTTGTCAAACACGGCGCTCCTGACGACATTTTAGTCAACGCAAAGCCGCATATCGGAACGGATAATCTAAAGCGTGTTGTAAAAAGTATTCGTGAAGAGGTTTTGTCCCTCGGCGGAAAGATTTATTTTGAAACGCAGCTTTCGGATATTATTGTCGCAAACGGCTTTATTCAGGGCGTAACTTTAACGGATAAAAACGGCAAAACCACTGATATTGAAACTGACGCGTTAATTGTGTCAATAGGACACAGCGCAAGGGATACTGTTGAAATGCTCTTGTCCCACGGAATAAATATGATGCAAAAGCCCTTTTCGGTAGGCGCAAGAATTGAGCACCCCCAGGAGTTTATCAATGAGCGGCAGTACGGCAAATTTAACGGTCACCCGCTGCTGAAAGCCGCTGACTATAAAATGGCGTGCCATCCGCCCCACGGCAGAGGCGCTTATACATTTTGTATGTGCCCCGGCGGAACGGTTGTGTGCGCCTCGTCCCAAAAGGGCGGAATAGTAACGAACGGTATGAGCGAATATGCCCGTGATAAAGAAAATGCAAATGCCGCAATACTCGTCGGCATTGAACCTGAGGATTTTCCCAGCGGCAGCGTTTTGTCGGGCTTTGATTTACAGCGTGAAATAGAAGAAAAAGCATTTTTGTTGGGCGGCTCCGATTACAGCGCACCGGCTCACCTTGTGGGTGATTTTCTTGACGGCAGAGCATCAACAAAAATAGGCTCGGTTAAGCCGTCATTTACAACGGGAGTTACAATGAGCGACATTTCAAAATGTCTGCCCCAAAAGGTTACTGCTACAATGCGTGACGCACTTTTGCAAATGGATAAAAAAATCAGCGGATTTGCCATGAAGGATGCAGTTTTAACCGCTCCTGAAACGAGAAGCTCGTCACCTGTGCGGATTTTGCGTGATGAGTTTTACCAGACGAATATACGGGGAATTTTCCCTTCGGGTGAGGGCGCAGGCTATGCAGGCGGAATAGTGTCCGCCGCCGTTGACGGTGTAAAATGCGCCGAAGCAGTACTTTCCGACGAATCGTAATAATTTTGTAATTTGACTTTACGCAAACTCTGATATATCATTTAAATTAGAAAATAATGCTAAAGCAATAAGGGGAAAGCATATGAACATTGACGATCTTTGCATGGGTTGCATGAATGAACTTTTCGGAGAAGAAAAATGCCCCAATTGCGGTTTTTATGCGAATACACCGCAAATTTCGCCGTATCTTCCGCTTAAAAGCCATATAGGCGACAGATATATTATAGGAAAAATGATAAGCGCCAATTCTGAGGGCGCTACGTATATGGGCTATGATTCGGTCAGAAATTCGCCCGTTACCGTTCGTGAATTTTTGCCCGAACAGTTTGTAACGAGGACAATTGACGACCCCAACCTTTCGGTAATTGAAGGCTGTGAAGAGCTATTCCAAAAATATCTCGGGAAATTTCTTGATATGTGGCGAAAGCTCGCAAGGCTTAGAGGGCTTTCAGCACTCGTTCCCGTGGTGGATATTATCGAAAGCAACAACACGGCTTACGTTATTTCGGAGCATATTGAAAGTATTACTCTGCGTGAATTTTTGCTTAAAAGCCAAACGGGTTATCTTAACTGGAGCAAGGCGAAAGTTTTATTTATGCCCGTTCTTTCCGCACTTTCAAGCATTCACGGAGTAGGCATTATTCACGGCGGAATAAACCCGGACAGTTTGCTTATCGGCCGTGACGGAAAGCTTCATTTAACGGGCTTTTCAATTAACGAAGCCCATTTGGAAAACAGCGATTTAACTCCCGAATTTTTTGACGGATACACTCCCTTGGAGCAGTACGGATACAACTACAATTTCGGCACTTGGTCCGATATATATGCTTTCTCAGCGGTAATTTACCGTTCCCTTGTGGGCACCGTTCCGCAGGACGCAGTTTCCCGTTCGGTTAACGATCAGCTTATAATCCCTGCACGCTATGCGGAAATAATTCCGATTTACGTTATAAATGCCCTTATGAACGGTATGCAGATTGAGCCAGACGACCGCACTCTTGATGCGGAAACACTGCGTGAAGAGCTTTCGGCAACTCCAGGAAACGTTGTTTCGTCCTTTTCGGGCTCAAGCGTGCCGCCTAAACCTGCTCAGCTCGAAAAAACTCAGCCAAGCGTTCCAGAGCCCCAAGAATCGTCAACTGCAAAAACAGTTCTTATTACATTTTTGATAATTCTTATAACGGGTCTTTTGGCTTTCGGCGGTTATTTAACATATGAGCATTTCTTTGCGGATAAACCTGAGCAGGAGCCGAACGACATTGTTCAAGAGGTGAAAACCTTTGTTGTTGAGGATTTCCGCTACGGAACGGCAAGTCAAAATCTTACCTACAATCAAATTCTTAACAGTCAGCAAAAGCGCTTTAAAATTACCGTAACAGAAGAATATAGCAGTACCGTTCCCGAAAATTACATTATAGAGCAGAGCATTGCGCCGGGGCAGGAGGTTGCTTACGGCACGGAGCTTATTTTAACGGTCAGCAAGGGTAAGGAATATGTCCGTGTTCCCGACGTAATGGATTATAATGTTGACCGTGCTAAAACTACTCTTGAGGAAGCAGGCTTCGTAGTTTCTGTTATTGAAGATGCAAACGACGGCACTCACGAGGAAAACAGCGTGTGTCAGATAACGCCGAATGCAGGTGAGAATGCTGAAAAAGGCTCCACCGTTTGTATTCATGTTTACGGTCAACCACCCGAAACAGAGCCGGAATCGGAATCGGAAACAGAATCGGAAACAAGCTTCCTTGGCGGACTTGTGGGAAGACTTCCCGACATTTCGGATATACTTTCAGGCGGATAAACCGTTTTTTAACAGATTAAACCTTTAAAACTAAAGCACCGCTTTTTCGGCGGTGCTTTTTAATGTTGTGATTGAAATGTATTTTTAATTTAAACGATTACTCCATTTCGTTTTTAAACTGCGTTATGGCGTGGGTTGTGGCGTCATAATCGGCTTTAACCGTGGGAAAAAATGCTTTAGCTTCATCAAGATTTTCTGCTCTCAGCATTTCAGTGATTTCCGATGAAGACGAGCAAAGCTTTGCCAATGACAAATTAGCGCAAACGCCCTTTAAGGTGTGTGCGGCACGGAATGATGTTTGCACGTCGCCGTTTTTCAATGCTTCTTCAAGTTCCGGGAAGCTTGGGTCACTTAAAAACATAGGCAGAAAACGCTTTACAAGCGCTTCGCTTTTAAAGCGGCTCATAGCGTTGTCATAATCTCCGCCGATTTTGTTGTAGCATTCAATTGCAGTCATATTTATACCTCTTTAACGTATTCTTCAAATTGCGCTTTCGTCAAGGGCTTTGAATAGTAATAGCCCTGTATGTATGTACAGCCCATTTCACGGAAAGCATCGGATTGCTCTTTCGTTTCAACGCCTTCGGCTACAACCTCCATATTCAAGCCTTGTGCTATTGAAAAAATATGCTTTAAAATTAAGCGCTGTTTGGATAATTCCATATTGCGTGCAAAGTACATATCAAGCTTTAATACATCAATATCCAATTCGCTTAAAACGGTAAGGGAAGAGTAGCCTGCTCCAAAGTCGTCAAGCTCAATGCAAAAGCCTGAGTTATGAAGCTTTTGAACGGTGTCAAGGAAAACCTGCATATTGTCTGTATAAGCGGATTCAGTAACCTCAATATGAAGCAAATTGTGGGGAATTGAGTATTTATCTGCGATTTGCTCAATAACTTCGGCAAGGTGCGGATGGCTGAAATCGGCACGGGAAAGATTGCATGAAACAGGAACTACAGGCTTGCCTGAATCTAACCATTCACGCAAATCGCTGCACACCTTGTCTGCAATGTAAAAGTCAAGCTCCGTAATGAAACCGCAGCTTTCAAAAAGGGGAATAAATTCGGCAGGGCTTATAAACCCAAGCTCAGGGTGTGTCCAACGAACAAGTGCCTCAGCGCCGCCTGCCTTGCCTTTGGCAAGAGAATATTTCGGCTGATAGAAAATCTCAAACTGTTTTTCCTTCAATGCGGATTCCATAAACCCTAAAATTGCGTGGCGGCGAATGTATTTATCGTTAAATTCACTGTTATATTCTGCAAATTGCTTGCCGAATTGATATTTTATGTCTTCAATCGCCGCAAGCGCTCTTGTGCAAAGGGTCATAACGGGAACGCTGCTGTCAACTGACGGGTAAGAGGCAAAATACACGACCGCATCGGAAATGGGCAAGCTTTTTAAAGCGTTTCGCAGATTTTCAACAATGCTTTCATAATTTTCTCGTGATTTATGGGGAGTGAGTACGGAAAAGGTGTGGCTTGTAGTTTTCCCGTATATTGAATCGGAGTTAAAATTCTCTTTCAACGCTTTTGTAATGCCGATAAGCAGCTTTTCGATTTTTACTTTGGAGTGCCGGTTTTGAAGCATTTTAAAAGACATAATGTTGCAGCAGAAAATGTCATACTCGGTATGGGTATTTTCAAGAAGAGCATTTTCGGCATTGAGAAAGAAAAATTCCCTGCTGTAAATACCCGTAACTGCGTCATGCTCAACTCTGTCAATAACCGAAGAGGCTTCACTAAGGCGTATCATACTGCCCACACGCCTTAAAATAACATCGGGGTTGTAGGGCTTTACAACAAAATCCGATGCTCCGTTTTCAAGGCATTGGATTTCTTCTGCCGTAGCGTTGCTTGATGTGGCAATGATTATAGGTATACTTTTGAAAGAAGGGATTTGCCCGATTGCCTCAAGGAATTCGTATCCGTTCATTACAGGCATTTGAATATCAAGCAAAATAAGGGAAAAATCATATTCGCCCGATTCTAAAATTTCAAGACCTACCAACCCGTTTTCCGCCTGAATAACATTGTAATTATCAGACAGAATGGCAGATAATATTTCTCTGTTTATAAGGTCGTCTTCAACTACGAGAATATTACGCTTTTTGTTGTTGGTCATTTCTTTCATAGCATTTACTCCAAGTAAGCAGTTTTGGGGTACAAAATATATCAATGTTATTATAACAAAATATCTTTAATGTGTAAAGTTGTTTTAAATTTGAATTATCAAAGGATTTTGTGAATTTTTTAATTTAACTCTTGACATAAATACACTTTTCTGTTATTATTTTTAAGCCGCATATTAGGGGGTAGTCTGTCTTTCGGACTGTTAAGCGGTTTTCCCACCCTCAATAGCGAGTCTATATTAAGGTAGGTAAAAAAATGTACGCAATTATTGTTACCGGCGGCAAGCAGTACAAGGTTACAGACGGCGATGTAGTTTTCATCGAGAAGCTTGACGCAGAAGAAAACGCAGAGGTCACCTTTGACAAGGTTCTCGCAGTAGGAACAGATGACGGCATTAAAGCAGGCACTCCTTACGTTGAGGGCGCAACTGTTGCTGCTAAGGTTATCAAGAACGGCAAGTCAAAGAAGGTTACCGTTTTCACTTACAAGTCAAAGAAAAACGAAAAGCGTAAAATGGGTCACCGTCAGCCTTACACAAAGGTTGAGATTACCGCAATTAACGCATAATGACAAAAGTTAAATTCTTCTGTTCGGGGGGCACGGTTTCAGGCTTTGAAATCAGCGGCCACACGGGAGCAGGGGAAGCGGGACAGGACATTGTTTGCAGTGCAGTTTCATCTGCGGCTTATTTAGTTGCAAACACGGTGCTTGAAGTTCAGAAAATCAAAGCGGACGCAGTTGTCCGTGACGGGTATATGAAATTCGTAATACCGAATGAGAATTTATCCGAAACTAAGGTTCTGACAGACGGTTTGGTTCTGCATTTAACCGAACTGCAAAGTCAGTATCCGCAACACATAAAAATTGAGAGAGGTGCAATTTAATGCTTAAGATTAACATTCAGTTATTTGCTCATAAAAAAGGTATGGGTTCTACCAAGAACGGCAGAGACTCAGAATCAAAGAGACTTGGCGTAAAGAGAGCAGACGGTCAGTTTGTTCTTGCAGGCAACATTCTTGTTAAACAGCGCGGTACTCACATTCACCCCGGCAACAATGTAGGCCGTGGCTCTGACGATACACTTTTCGCTCTTGTTGACGGCAAAGTTAAGTTTGAGAGAATGGGTAAAGACAGAAAGAAAGTCAGCGTTTACCCCGTTGAGCAGTAATTTAATTACGAAATCACAAAAATTAACTCCCCTAAAATAGGGGAGTTTTTTGTTTTATAGTTTTCGCAAACATTAGAACTTTTTTCTTGCGAAGCAACAAGGTTCCGGGGCACCCACCCGCAAGTTTGAC
>JAFLUN010000015.1:0-8971 GCA_022508785.1 Oscillospiraceae bacterium | reverse complement strand
GAACTTTTTTCTTGCGAAGCAACAAGGTTCCGGGGCACCCACCCGCAAGTTTGACTTGCGTTGGTGGTGGGTTCTTACTGTGTCTGGGTAGAAATAACAGCATTTTTGTAATAGTGAGACAGTATTTCGTCGTATGTGTTTCCCTTTTTTGCCATCTCGTTTGCGCCGTATTGGCTCATGCCTACTCCGTGGCCGTAGCCTGAAACGGTAAATATAAATTTGCTGTCTTCATATTTTAGCGAAAATGTAGCGCTTTTTAATGAAAACATACTGCGAATGTCAGTACCGCTGAACTCTTTTCCGCAAAGGGTAATGCTTTTGACCGTTCCCGTGGAATTGAACGTAACGTCGCCAATCCATTCGTTTTCCTCTTTCTCGGCACTGGCTCCCTTTTCTTCAAGTGCTTTTTTAAAGTCCTCCGCCGAAACCGAAAATGTTGAGGAATAATTGGGGGATAGCTTATCGTCGGGACTGTCTACGGAAACCAAATAGGGCAGTGACTTTCCCCACACGTTTTCGGCATTTTCCGTTTTACCGTTACTTATTGAAAAAAAGGTTGCAAGTATCGGCTCCCCCTCAAAGCAAAGGACCTTGTTCTGTACCTCGTCAAAGCATTTTTCGATTTTTTCACGGAAAGTTTGGTAGTTTTCTCCCCATTTTTCCTTTTGTTCCTCTTGCGTGAGAAGCTTTTGGCTGGTATCTGAAATATCCGCCTCACCGATTGATTCGTCTTTATGGGCTTTTTTGTAAAGCAAAAGAGTGTGGCAGGCAACCACTTGCGCTTTAATTGCCTCTTCCTCAGAGGTTGCGCCGATTTCAGCGGCAACCGAATCAATAATATATTCCCGAAGCGGCAGCTCAGTCACTTGTCCGCTGGCGGCCTTCAGCACCTTTACATTTTCTTCTTCCGTATTTTCCGCCGCCTCGTAGATTGTGTCTTCATCAAGACTTTCACCTGAGACATTTGCCGAAAAAGTAGCTTTTGCTTTCGGAACGGAAACTAAAGGAAAAAGAATAAGCGCAACCGCAAGAAAAAAACAGATTGCAGTATAGCTTTTCAATTTTTATCACTCCCTTTTTGTTGACTTTGTTTAAGGTTTGTTATACAATATAGTAGATTATTTATAATTTTAGAAGGATTATTAAAAGGAGGTATGCCGATGTCAGAGATATTTGATGCAAAATTAAAAGAGGCTCTTAATAATTTATTCGAAGAGCAGCGTAAAAATAACTATATTAACCCTGAATATTACAGAAGATTTGATGTAAAAAGAGGTCTTCGCAACGCTGACTCTACAGGTGTGTTGGCAGGTCTTACAAAGGTTTGTTCGGTTGAAGGATATTATATTGAAGACGGCGAGCGTGTTCCCAAGGACGGAAAGCTTATATACCGCGGAATCAATATTGAAGATATAATTTCAAACTGTGAGGAAGAAAACCGTTTCGGTTATGAGGAGGTAATTTATCTTCTTCTTTTCGGTGTTCTTCCCACTGAAAATCAGTTAAACGGATTTAAACAGTTACTTGCAAATCTTCGTGAGCTTCCCGAAGATTTCGTTGAAGATATGATTATGAAGGTGCCGTCAAAGGACATTATGAACAAGGTTGCACGCTGTGTTCTTGCCTTGTATTCCTATGACGACGACCCTGATAATACCGACCCTGCAAACGTGCTTCGCCAAAGCATTCAGTTAATAGCGCAAATTCCCGTTATTATGGCAAACTCTTATCAGGTTAAGCGCAGAGCATACGATAAAAAGAGTATGTTTTTCCATCAAAACAATCCAAAGCTGGGCTTTGCAGAGTCGATTTTGCGTTCCATAAGAGCAGATAAGCAGTTCACGGACGAAGAGGCAAAGCTCCTTGATATTTGCCTTATTCTTCATGCAGACCACGGCGGCGGTAACAACTCCACCTTTACAACAAGGTGTATTACCTCCAGCGGAACCGATACTTATTCTGCAATAGCTGCAGGTATAGGCTCACTTAAAGGGCCGAAACACGGCGGCGCCAATTTGCGTGTTGTACAAATGGTTGACGATATTAAAGAAAATCTTCCCGATTACACAAATGAGGCAAAGTTGCGTGAATATCTTAATAAAATTTTAAATAAGCAGGCAGGCGACCGTTCGGGTCTTATTTACGGAATGGGCCATGCAGTTTATACCCTTTCAGACCCGAGAGCAAGAATACTTAAAGGCTATGCCGAAAAATTTGCCAAAGAAAACGGCAGGGAAGACCATTTTGAACTGCTTTCGCTTATTGAAAAGTTAACTCCGTCACTTTTGGCAGAGCACAGGGGAAGCAATAAAAAAGTATGCGCCAACGTTGACTTGTATTCAGGCTTCCTTTATGAAATGTTAGGGATTCCGAGAGATTTGTTTACTCCGCTGTTTATGAGTGCCCGCGTTGCAGGCTGGTCGGCACACCGTATTGAGGAGATAACGTCAAACGGTAAAATTGTGCGTCCTGCTTATAAAAACGTTAACGTTCCGAGACCTTATGTTCCTATTACAGAACGTGCAGAGAATCTCAGAATGCCGAATGAGTACATATCGATTGAAGAAAGGTAAGGATTGCAATGAAGATCACCGGTAAAATTAGTAAATTGAATCCTCTTTTAGGGCTTTATATTGCGGCAGGGCTGCTCATTGCCGCAATACCCGTAAGGCTTTATCAGCACCTTACGATTATTGAGCAGGATACAGGCTTTTACAAGGCGGTTGACCGCTCTGTTTACGTTATGTATATTTTAGCAGCATTAGCTTTATGTTTCTCTTATGCAGTTGCCGTTTTGGCTAAAAACGTTCCTGCGTCAAAGTCGCCTTATCGCAAAAACATAATTTTGGCGCTGACTTCAATATTACTCGGAGTTGGTATTGTGCTTGACGTGGTTTCTGCAATGTCTGATTTCATTATCAATGCAAGAAGCTTTGCAACGGCAGGTATTTCATTCTTAGGCACGGCAGATCAGGGGCAAATCCCGATTTTATTTGAGTCTGTGCTCGGTGTTTTTGCCGCAATCTATCTTTTGGTATTCGGCATTTCGTACATTGACGGCAGAACAACCTATTCGCAGTATAAATTCCTTGCCGTAACCCCGTTTTTCTGGGCAATAGCAAGACTTGTGGGCAGGCTTATAACAAAAATCGCTTATGTTAACGTTTCCGATTTAATGCTTGAAATTTTCGGAATAGCGTTTATGATGATTTTCTTTATGGCATTTGCAAGAATTTCTTCGGGGCTTTCAACAAAAAAAGCTATGCGTAATGCCTTTGCCGCAGGTGCTGCCTCTGCGTTTTTGCTGGGCGCGGCAAATATTCCGAGGCTTTTATTACTCATCAGCGGAAATGCTTATAAGATAACATCGGGCTACGGTGTTTCGGTTTGCGACCTTGTATTTGTATTCTTTGCAGCGGCTTACATTATAAACGCATATAAATGCGCTAAGGAAAACGACAGCAAAGAGTTGCTCAACGAATATGAAAAGCATGATGTAGATATAGATATGGAAACTGACGACGATTTCCTCAGTGAATAGGAAGGTATTTTATGTTTCTTTCTAATATGATGACTGCGCTTACCCAAGTCGTCATACTGTATATAATCGTGGCGCTGGGGTTCGTTTGTCATAAAATCGGAATATATACCGAAAAGGCGTCACGGCTTACAACGGATTTGCTTTTTTATGTTATTACTCCTGCAATGATTATCCGTTCTTTCATAAATATGGAGTATAACGCCGAATCCTTAAAGGGATTAGGCTTTGCCTTTCTTGCTGCTTTGATTTTCCACGGGATAGGCATTGTACTTTCCGAGCTTGTGTTTTGCAAGACCGCGCAGGAAAAGGCTTCGATTTATAAATTTGCGGCTGTTTACGGCAATGTGGGCTATATGGTATTGCCGCTGGCGGAATCGTTACTCGGCAACGAAGGCGTTTTCTATTGCTCGGCAATAGTTATTCCCTTTAATCTTCTTGCATTTACGCACGGCGTAAAAATTATGACAAAAGGTGAAGGAAAAAGTAAAATTTCCCTTAAATCCCTGTTTGTAAACCCCGGGTTTATCGGAATAGCCATAGGGCTTCCGCTATTTCTTTTAAAGCTGAATTTACCGCATATTTTTTATATGCCGCTCTCTTATGTTGCAGACCTGCAAACACCCCTTGCCATGATAATGTTCGGTACGTATATTGCCTCGGCGAATATAAAAAAGGTATTTTCCGATTACCGTGTTTTTGTCTGCGCGGCAATAAAGCTTTTTGTAATGCCGCTTTTAACGGTGCTGGCTTTAAAGCTTCTGGGCTTTACAGGTATGCTTTTAGTGGCGTGTACTCTGTCTGCATCTGCACCCACGGCAAACAATACCGTTATGTTTGCGGCGAAGTTTAATAAAGATACGGCGCTGGCATCTTCCGTTACAGCCTTTATAAGTCTTATTTCAATTTTTACTATGCCGCTTATGGTAGCCATAGCACAGAGCGCTTGAGGTGAAAAAATGTCTGAACTCCAAAATACGTTTGACAGTCTTTGTGAGCAAATTTTAAAAACGGTTAATACAGGCAATTTCCCCCACGGCGTACTTATTGAGTGTGAGGATGAAGAAATGTCGCAGAAGCTTGCGCACGAAATTGCGAATGCGCTCGTTTGCACAGGCGAAAACAAACCCTGCGGCGAATGTTCTGCTTGCAGAAAAGCGAGCTGTAACAATCATCCCGATATTTACGAAACAGACGGCAGAACAAAAAAATCGGACGCATTTACCGTTGACAGCGTTCGTGAGATCCGTTCAAACGCCTTTATTGTTCCCAATGAGGCAAACGCAAAGGTTTATATTCTTAAAAACGGGCAAAATATGAACGAGCAGGCTCAAAATGCGCTTTTGAAAATTCTTGAAGAGCCGCCCCATTATGTGTATTTTATAATTCTCACATGCCAGAAAAGCAAAATGCTTGAAACGGTGCTGTCCCGTGTCAGCGTGTATTCTCTTGCCGTTTCAAATCAAAATATAACTGATGAAGAAAGGGAGTATCTAAAAGAGCTTGTTAGGGCGATTTTAAGCCCTAACGAATTAAGGCTTATGGAGCATACCTCAAAATATATTAAAAACAACCGTTTAGCAGGAAGAGTTTTAGAGCTTCTTTGTGCTGTGTGCCGTGATGCATTGGTGCAAAAAAGCGGATTTACGGGGGATTTTCTTTTTCCCGAAGAGGTGTCAAAGCTTTGCAGTTCCTTCACCGCAAAATCGCTTATGAATCTTGTGGAGGTCTGTAATGAACTGAGCCTTTCAGTCAAACGAAATATAAATAATAACCTGCTTACCGTGCGTATGTGTTATGAGTTTAAGCGCGCAGTGGGCAGATAGGAGAATAAAGCAAATAGCTAAAAAATACAACGAAAGGAACGATACCGTGCACAAAAAGTCCGTTTTCTGCGACACGTTGTGCGAGTGCTGTATCGCAAGGCGATTATGATAGAAACCGTTGGTATAAGATTTAAAAACGGCGGCAAGGTTTATGACTTTGACGCTGACGGAAATAAATTTAATAAGGGCGATTATGCCGTTGTTGAAACGGTTCGCGGTCTTGAATGCGGTGTAGTAGCGAGGGCCAATCACCAAATCAGCGAGGACGATGTGACAAAACCTCTTAAAAAGGTTATTCGCAACGCAACCGAGGAAGACGTTAAGAATTTAGAGGAAAATAAGGTAAAAGAAAAAGAAGCCTTTAAAATTTGCGAAGAAAAAATTGCGGCTCACGGCCTCCAGATGAACCTTGTTGACGTTGAATATACCTTTGATAGAAGCAAAATTCTTTTCTATTTCACGGCAGACGGCAGAGTGGATTTCAGAGAGCTTGTAAAGGATTTGGCTTTTGTGTTCCGCACAAGAATTGAGCTTCGCCAGATAGGCGTTCGTGACGAATCAAGAATGGTAGGCGGCTTTGGAATGTGCGGCAGACCCTTTTGCTGTAATACGTTTCTTAACGATTTTCAGCCGGTTTCAATAAAAATGGCTAAAGAGCAGGGACTTTCGCTCAATCCGTCAAAAATCAGCGGAACCTGCGGCAGACTTATGTGCTGTTTAAAATATGAGCAGGACACTTACGAGCATTTACTCCGCCATACGCCAAAAGTCGGCGCTATTGTTGACACGCAAAAGGGCAGGGGCAAGGTTATTGAAAATAATCTTTTCTCAGGAATGCTCAAGGTAACTCTTGACAGAAACCCCGACGCCGCTCCCATAAGCGTTCACCGGCATGACGTTAAGCTTATTAAAGACGCACAAATCAGAATTGAGAGAGAAGAGCTTGAAGCTTTAAAGGGTATTGAGTAACATAAAAGAAAAAACTACTTGATTTTTTCGTATTATGTGTTACAATGGGATTGTAAAAATGTGAAAGGGAGGTACATTCCAATGGCATACATAATTAACGACGATTGCATTATGTGCGGTGCATGTGCAGACGGTTGCCCCGTTGAGGCTATTTCTGAAGGCGACGGCAAATATGTTATCGATGCTGATACTTGCATCGATTGCGGCGCTTGTGCTGACACTTGCCCTGTTGCAGCACCTCAGGCTGAGTAATCAGGTAAAAAAATTAACGCTGTCCGTTTGGGCAGCGTTTTTTTATATCCTTTTATGACCTTTCTAAAAGCTTTAATATTTCGTCGCTTGTAAAAATATATTTTTTATTACAGAAATGGCAGACGACTTCTGTTTGGGGGTCTTCCGCCATTTCCCCAAGTCCGTCTTTTCCCGAGGCTAAGAGCGCGCCGGTTACTCTTTCGGTACTGCAATCGCATTTGTATTCAACATTTGTTCGGTCAAGAAGCTCCATATTAAATTCAGGCAAAACCTTTTGGCAGATTTCTTCGGGCGTAAGACCGTCTGAAAGCATTGTCGTTACGGATTTGATATTTTTAAGTCCGTTTTCAACCTTTGAAATTGTTTCTTCGTCAGCGGTGGGCAAAAGCTGAATTAAAAATCCGCCTGCAAGCAAAACCTGCTCGTCGTCGGGGTTTACAAGCACGCCCAGACCGCAAACGGTGGGGGTTTGCTCACTTACGAAATAATATGCCGTAATATCCTCTGCAACCTCGCCCGAAACGAATGGAATCTGCGCCATATACGGCTCTTTAAGCCCTAAATCCTTAATAACGGTTAAATTGCCGTCTTTGCCGATAGCTCCCGAAACATCAAGCTTACCAACGCTGTTAAGGGGAAGATTCACATGAGCATCGCCCACATATCCCTTAACAAAACCGCTTGAATTTGCCACTGCAACGATAGGCGAGGCAGGGCCGTTACCGCTCATTTTAAGGGTGAGAGTGTCGTCTTTGCCCTTTAATAAAATGCCCATCATGGAAGCGCCTGTAATAAGCCTGCCCAGCGCCGCCGAGCAGACCTTTGAAAGTGAATGGATATTCTGCGCCTCTTTTACCATTTCGGTGGAGTTTACGCAAAGCGCATAAAGCGTTCCGTCGTCGGAAATCATTCTTACAAGTTCGTTCATTTTATTTCATCCTCAAAAATCAAATTTGTTTTTTGTGCAAGCAATACCATTCGCTCCGTTTTTTCAGTTGGAGTTTCATTGCCGTATCCGTCAAACTGATTTAAAACAGTAAATCCGTTTTGCTCTAACATTGAAATTATGCCGTCAATATCGTATTCGTACTCTGAAAAGCTTTCGCTTTCTTTAAAATAACAGTCGCCGTCTTTAACGAAAAAATCAAGGTCAATGTCCGTCCTGCGAGCGTTTTTATCGTAAGAGTTTTGCCAAATACAGTAAACGTCGCCCGTGTCGTAAATAAACGTGTTGTCGGCTAAAACATTACGGTGCTTAAAAGGGGTGTTAACGTCAAGTAAAAACAGACCGTTCATTTCAAGAAAAAGGGAAACCCGTCTGAAAAATTCGTATATTTTCTCTGCTTTGTCAATATGATTTACCGTGTCAAGCACACAAACTGCCGAGGCGGCAGTGCCGTATAAATCAAGCTCAGTTAAATCCTGACAAATGAACATAACGCTTGAACCTAATTCCGATTTCTTTTCAAAGCCTTCGGACAGCATATCCTCGCTTTTGTCAATGCCTATTACATCGAACCCTTTTTCTTCAAGAAGAAATGAAAGTGTGCCCGTTCCGCAACCGAGGTCAAGCAAAGAGCCTTTTTCTTTTATCTCTTTTCCGAAAAGAGCATCAATTCTGTCTGCAATTTTTTCGTAGTCAACATTTTCCGTTAAAATGTCATATACACTTGCGAAAAATCCGTAGCTCATAAGTCTTTCTCCTTTTCGTTAGATTATTTTATCACACGGCGGAATTTCTGTAAATATTAAATTTTACTTTATGTATTTGACTAAAAGATATATTCGTTATATAATAACCTCACGAAACACAAGCAAAATCAGTTGCTATTGTGAGGTTATAACCATGAAAATTTGTCCAAATAGAATGGTCTATGCCGGTATTGCTATATCTTTTATCTGCTTATGCACATTTGATGTAACACTTTTGATTAGATCGAAAGGAGATGCTCTTCCTTTAATAATCGTGATGACCATACTCATTCTCGCGTTTCTGTTGCGTTATGCCGCAACGGTTGGAAAAGTTGTGATTTTAGATTCTGAAGGATGCACATTTTCGTTTATGTTCTATCGGAAGAAGTATTTATGGAATGAATTCACTGTAAAAAGGTTGGAAAACTTTCAAGGTGCGTATAGTTACAAGCAGCAGCCGGGGGTTGGGGCGATGTTCTCAATAAAGCCATTCCACCGACCGAAATGGATGGGACCAAGTGAGTTTTGCATGTTAACATCTCCTCTTTCATCTTTTTTTGTGTGCTTCGGTATTGGCGATGTAAGATATCCCAATGCCTATACGGTTGACAAGACGGTCTTTTTGGATACACTTTCTCAGTGGGATATCGAAATTGATGGAAGCTAACTATATGACCCCAGCAAGCATCGACTT
>JAFLUN010000014.1:27658-33393 GCA_022508785.1 Oscillospiraceae bacterium | reverse complement strand
TTTTTTAGAGGGGTGTGTTGTATATGTTGGTTTTGACGGTAGATGACGTAAGGCGTGTTGAACAAGATGCCAATGAGAGCAGTATTTCATATTTACAGCTTATGGAAAATGCAGGCTCCTACTGCGCAAGGGTTATACGCAAAACCTTTGAGAATACAAACAGGCGAAACGTGCTGATAGTTTGCGGAAAAGGCAAAAACGGCGGCGACGGGTTTGTTATAGCCCGCAAGCTGTTGGAGTACGGCTATAATATTACGGTTATGATAACTGCAGGGCTGCCGAAAGACGAAGATTCCTCTGAAATGCTTTCGCGAATAAGAGCTTCGGGCGTGCCCATAGTGTATTTTGATGAAAAAAATGAAAGAAACGATTATTTTCAAAATGCGCAGATTATAGTTGACTGTATTTTCGGCATAGGCTTTAAGGGCGTTGCTGATTCTGTGAGCGAAAAGGTGTTTAACAGGATAAATTCATCGTCTGCAACCGTTATAAGCGTTGATGTTCCGTCAGGACTTTACGGGGACAGCGGCGAAATCGGCGGAGCGCACGTTAAAGCAGATTTAACCGTGGCAGTAACCTGCCTTAAACCCGTCCATGTGCTTAAGCCTGCCTGCACTTTCTGCGGTCAGGTGGTAACGGCAACCATAGGAATACCGGATGCGTGTTATGAAGTGGCAACATCTCCGCTTTTTTCCTGTAACAGCGAAGATATTAAAAAGCTGTTCCCAAAGCGTAAGCCCAACAGCCATAAAGGTACATACGGCACGGTTCTTTTTATCGGCGGAAGCTACGAAATGCCCGGCGCGGCGTATATGGCAACCACTGCCGCCGTTAACAGCGGTGCGGGCATAGTTAAAGCGGCTTTTCCGGATATTGCGTATCCTGCGCTGTCCGCAAAAACGGTTGAGCAGGTTTTAGTTCCGCTTCCCGGCAATGAGAATGGCAGAATTTCCCGAAAAGCGCTTCCGAGAATAGCAAAAGAATTGTCAACCTGTTCCGCCGTTGTAATCGGGTGCGGAATGGGTGTTGACAGCGATACGGAAGAGGTAGTGCGTTTTGTCATCGAAAATTCACCCGTGCCCGTAATTCTTGACGCAGACGGAATAAATACGGTAAAAGATAATATAGATATATTAGACAGGGCAAAATCTACCGTGATTTTAACTCCTCACCCGGGCGAAATGGCGCGCCTTGAAAAATGCACCGTTGGCGAAATTCAGTCAAACAGGAGTGCGGCGGTGAAAAGCTTTGTAAATGCACATAATTGTGTTTTGGTGCTCAAAGGTGCTGCAACTCTTGTGGGCGAAACGGGTAATGACAGTATTTACATAAACACAACGGGCAATCCGGGGCTGGCAACAGGGGGCAGCGGAGACGTTCTTGCAGGTCTTCTCGGCTCTTTCTGCGCGCAAGGTTTAAGTCCCTTTGAAGCCGCAGTAGCAGGGGCATTCCTTCACGGGGAAACGGGAGACTTTGTTTCCGAAAAGTATTCGATGATGGGTAATACTCCGTCACGGCTTTTGGAAAATTTGCCTTTTACTTTAAAAAAATACGAATGAGGTAATTATGAAAAAACTGCTTTGCATTTGTTTGAGCCTTTTGTTTTTGGCAGGATGTGCAAAGAAAGAAGACGTAAAAACCATAAAAAATGAGCCGCTTACTTTAAGCGGCTTTAATGCTGTAATAACAACTGATTTTAACGGAATTACTATTTCGTCAAATGTGAGCTATAACTCTGCGGGCGGATACAGCTTTTCATTTAACTCTCCCGCGGCCTTAAAAAATCTGACTGTCAGCGGCAAGGACGGTGAATTTACTCTTTCCGGAGAGGCGCTTACTTTAAATCTTCAAAGCGATAAGCTGCCTTCTTCAATGATATGCCGAGCGCTCAACGACTGCGTAAACGCCGTCAGCGGAGCGTACCCAATAAAAGACGGTGCAGGGCTTTTTGAATACGCCTATTCTGTTGACAAAGTACCGTGCGTGCTTTATACGGATGAAAATAAAATTTTTCAAAAACTGCTTGTGGGCGGTCAGGAATTTATTTTTGAAAGCTTTTCTTATAACTGACAGGGACTTCTACTCTCAAAATTGAATATTATGTATTGCTCCCCTAAATTTTGTCTGAAATGTTTAAATACGGAATAAAACGGCAAAAATAGTAATATGAAAATCGGGCGAATAAAAATCGCCTATACGGAAGAGTGATACTGATGAATGTTAAAAGAGGGGACATTTATTACGCTGATTTAAGTCCTGTTGTAGGAAGCGAGCAAGGGGGCGTCCGACCTGTGCTGATAGTCCAAAACGACGTGGGAAATAAATACAGCCCGACTGTTATTGCGGCGGCAATAACCAGCCAGCAGGATAAGACCCGTTTGCCTACGCACATAAACGTGAACGGCGACGGCTGCGGTCTTTCAAAGGATTCCGTTGTACTGCTTGAACAGGTCAGAACCCTCGACAAACAGAGACTTCGTGAGCGTATGGGAAATTTGTCCCAAACAGATATGTCAAAAGTAAACAGAGCACTGTTTGTAAGCTTCGGATTGCAATAATTCAAGCCTGCAATAGTTTGCTTGAATATCGGGAGGTGTCGAAAGGCACCTCTTTTTTGAAATGTAAAAGAATATTTTGAAGGACTATTTTACATAATCTTTAAATAATATTAAAAATGTGTGAATTTTTAATAAAGTACTTGATTTTTTGGTAAAATATGGCTACAATATATTTAGCACTCAAAACATTAGAGTGCTAAATAAATATTCAATCTTTTAGGAGGTAATATAAAATGACTATTAAACCGCTTGCAGACAGAGTTGTTCTTAAACCCTGCGAAACGGAAGAAACAACAAAGAGCGGAATCGTTCTTGCAGCCGCCGCTCAGGAGAAACCGCAGGTTTTTGAGGTAGTGGCAGTAGGCCCCGGCGGAATTGTTGACGGTAAGGAAATTACAATGTACGTTAAAGTAGGAGATAAGGTAATCTCCGGCAAATATGCAGGTACAGAGGTTAAGGTTGACAGTGTTGAATACACGGTAGTTCGTCAGTCTGAAATTCTGGCCGTTGTTGAATAAAGGAGAAATACATTATGGCTAAACAGATTATTTACGGTGAAGAAGCTCGCAAGGCTTTGCAGGCAGGTATTGATAAGCTCAGCAATACAGTTAAAATTACCTTAGGTCCTAAGGGCAGAAACGTTGTTCTTGACAGAAAATACGGTGCGCCTCTCATTACTAACGACGGTGTTACAATCGCTAAGGAAATTGAGCTTGAGGACGCTTTTGAAAATATGGGCGCTCAGCTTGTAAAAGAGGTTGCAACAAAGACTAATGATGTTGCAGGCGACGGCACAACAACTGCAACTCTTTTAGCTCAGGCTCTTGTTCGTGAGGGTATGAAGAACGTTGCCGCAGGCGCTAACCCGATGGTTGTTAAGAAGGGTATGCAGGCCGCCGTTGACGCAGTAGTAGCTGAGGTTCTTAAAAATGCAAATAAGGTTAAGAGCAGTGAGGATATTGCAAAGGTTGCAACAGTTTCCGCTGCTGACGAATATATCGGCTCTCTTATTGCAGAGGCAATGGAAAAGGTTACTGCCGACGGCGTAATCACCATTGAAGAGTCAAAAACAAGCGAAACATACAGCGACGTTGTTGAGGGTATGCAGTTTGACCGCGGTTACATTTCACCCTATATGGTAACCGATACCGACAAAATGGAAGCAGTAATCGACGACGCTCTTATTCTCATTACAGATAAGAAGATTTCAAACATTCAGGAGATTTTACCGCTCCTTGAGCAGATCGTTCAGTCAGGCAAAAAGCTTGTTATTATTGCTGAGGACGTTGAGGGCGAGGCTCTTTCAACAATTCTTGTTAACAAGCTCCGCGGCACATTCACCTGCGTTTGCGTAAAGGCCCCAGGCTTTGGCGACAGAAGAAAAGAAATGCTTCAGGACATCGCAATCCTTACAGGCGGCGAGGTTATTACCTCGGACCTGGGTCTTGAGCTCAAAGATGCTCAGCTTTATCAGCTCGGTAAAGCAAAGCAGGTTAAAATTTCAAAGGAAAATACAATTATCGTTGACGGCGCAGGCGACAGCGATGCAATCAAAGGCAGAGTGGCTCAAATCCGCGCACAGATTGAAGCTTCAACTTCTGAATTTGATACAGAAAAGCTCAAAGAGCGTCTTGCAAAGCTCGCAGGCGGCGTTGCAGTTATCCGCGTAGGTGCTGCTACCGAAACCGAAATGAAGGAAAAGAAGCTTCGTATTGAAGATGCTTTGGCGGCAACAAAGGCGGCAGTTGAGGAAGGCTCCGTTGCAGGCGGCGGCGTTGCGCTTCTCGGCGCAGTTAAAGCGGCTTCCGCTCTTCTTGATACTGACGATGCTGATTTCAAAACAGGTGTTAACATTGTTATTAAGGCTATTGAAGAGCCCGTTCGCCAGATAGCAAAGAACGCAGGTCTTGAAGGCTCTGTAATCGTTAACGAAATCGTTAATAAAAATCAGGCAGGCTACGGCTTCAATTTCGCAACAGGCGAATATGTTGATATGTTCAAGGCAGGTATTCTTGACCCTGCAAAGGTAACACGCTCAGCTCTTCAGAATGCGGCTTCGGTTGCGGCTATGGTTCTTACAACCGAATCCTTGGTTGCCGATATTCCCGATCCGCAGGCAGACGCAGCGGCGGCAGCGGCAATGGCTCAGGCAGGCGGCGGAATGTATTAAGCCGTAAAATATAATTCTTATACAGCAGGTGGTTTACATCTGCTGTATTTTTTTACCTTTATTTTTTGTTTTTCGATAATTTTTTATTGACAAACGATAAATTTAGTGATATATTGACCTTAAAAGAAGGGTTTAAGTGGTTTAGCGTGAAAAATCATACTGCCCTCACCATGCCTTGTCGGCTGCAGCAAGGGTATACCGTGGTCTTATATTTTGCAGTCTGAAAGGCTTGTGAATTATTATGTCACGAACTAAAAATTCTGCAATTATTTCACTTGTAATTTGTGCGCTGTCAAGCATTTTGCTTGTGGTTTGGCTATTTACGTTTCCGTGGTTCTTTAATTGGTTTTACACAATGTATCACGGGCTCGGCTCCGAATACACTCAAACAAATACGGTAATAAAAACCGTAATTCCTACGTTTTACGCCTGCGCGCCTTTTGCCGCCTGCGCACTTTATATGCTTATAAGGCTTTTGCTCAACATTATTAACGAAGTCATTTTTACGGCTGCAAACGTAAAATACTTAAAATGGATTTCCCACGCTTGTTATGCGGTAATGCTCATCACGGTAATTACGGGAATATTTTATATTCCGCTTTTGGTAATCGGCTTTGCAACCGGTATTGTGGGCACACTGCTTCGCGTTGTGAAGGATTTAATGGATTCAGCGGTAAGGCTTAAAGAAGAAAACGATATGACGATATGAGGAATAAAATTGGCGATTAGAATAAATCTTGATTTAATGTTAGCAAAAAATAAAATGTCTTCCGGTGAGCTTGCTGAAAAGGTAGGTATCACTCAGGCGAATTTATCTATTTTAAAAACGGGGAAGGCAAAGGCCGTAAGGTTTTCAACGCTTGAGGCAATTTGCCGAGAGCTGAACTGCCAACCCGGTGATATTCTCGAATATAAGGAGGATTAACTATGGATACCAACAACAGTACGGTAAACAACACCGCAAATACTCCCGAAACGGTTCAAACTGAAACGGTTCAAACTGAAAC